>DYSM01000001.1:37267-40595 GCA_020718265.1 Draconibacterium orientale
GCTATATCTTTTTTCGCATACTCAAAAAGGATAACGCTACTATCACTATCGCAATAAGGCACTTTGGGTATGTCCGAATCACATCTCATTCTTCAATACGATTCGGACATATTAACCCTAATATTTTCGCGCACTCAAACATTAGAGAAAGGCACTTTGGGTATGTCCGAATCACATCTCATTCTTCAATACGATTCGGACATATTAACCCTAATATTTTCGCGCACTCAAACATTAGAGAAAGGCACTTTGGGTATAACATATCAAGATTCAATTTCATACTTCAATACCATCTTGATATGATTTCAGAAGGCTTTCGTGTAATGAAAATTCAATTTCGGTTTTTTCGCATACTCAAAAACCGAAATTGAATTTTCATTACACGAAGGCGTTTTTAGTATGTGCCCCGAAGTCTGCTAAACTTTACATATAACGCTAAATTTGCACGGAAAAACACCCAAGAGGACAGGGCGGGGCGCGCATCGGCGATGGAAGTCAGGGTGATTCCCTGACAACCCTTTTTTTTTTTTCACTGTATTGTATTGATTTACTGTATTTCTGCACTCTATTTTTAACACTTTTTAACTAAAATTTTTATCAAAATGGTTTGTTTTTGATGTATGTATTTAATACACAGCATTTTACATTGTTTATAACGTATTGAAAATCAGCACTATTTTTTTAATCAAAAATTATATGTATCTTTGTATCAGGTAATTAAATAATTACTCACGGTTACAGCCGTTTAACTTTTTAATTTTTTAATCATGTTTCAATTTTTTCAAATTACGAACGATGAAGGTCAAACCTTCGATTTCATTGACCGCGAAAATGCGGAGGTTTTTTGTTTCGTTTCCGAATTACATGCCGGCGATATTGTCGAAACAGAAGTTTCGACTAAGAAAGCAAAATCAAAATTTAAAAAAGGCGGATTTGTGGATGCGGATAAATTCCGAAGCCTACCGGCGGACGCATTCACACAGGATTATGAAAACGAGAGCGAAGTTGAACTACAGCCAAGCCGAGAGCCGGTACCACAGCCGAACGAACTCGAGGACGTGCGCAGAATGATGATGCATTTAGCGGCGCAGAACAAAGAACTCGAGCAACGCCTGAACCGCCATCGATTAAGTATTGAACAGGCTGTGCAACTTGCCGCCGAGCGCGAACGCCTGAAAAAACAACACGACACCCTAACCGGCGCATTTGAGCGCGCCGATGAAGTTCTCGATCTTGTGAGACATGCCGACGATTTCGCGGAATCTGTTTTTGGATTTCAAGTGGTTAACCTGGTAAGTGGTTCTGTTTTGTTTTCTGTTTCTCAAAATTTCGTTATAGTGCGTATTGTAGAGGCACTTATGAGCGAAATCGAAAGCAAACGCGACGAACTGAACGCGCGAATAGTAGAAATTAACAATATGTAAGACGATGACACAGGCGACACCTAAGCGCGACATGGCAGAAGATAGTAAGCCTACCGCGAGCAAGTGAAAAAAAAGGGGGAGCCGTTACAGCGACTCCCCCTCATTCGAAAAGTTTTTAACCTTTTAAATTTTTCAATTTTTCAAACATGCAAAATAAATCATTTTTTTTTAGACAACCGCAAAAAAATGCGGAAAATTTTCCGGCAATTGTTCCGGCGCAAGCTAACGAAATAATCGAAGCCGAAGCCGTTGAATGTTTCGACACGGGAAATCTTTTTTCTTGGGACGTGCAACCCGCGACGATATTCGACAGATACGGGCGACAGCTTACCGGATGGAAGAGCTTGGACCGAACCGACACATGCGAAAGTATTCATATTGCACGCGACTCTTACACGCCGACCACGAACGCGCGATTTTCTGAAGCCGTGCAACGCCTTGCGAATTATACCGGCTTTTCAATTGCCGGAACATCCGAACTCAACGAAGGGCGGAAAGTTATGGCATGGCTGAAAGGCGAACGTGCCGATATTGCCGGATTTTCGAACGACCGCTATATGTTGATAGGCAACAGTCACGACGGAAGCAGCGCTTTTTTTTTCGGGCACACGCACAACATGATACGATGCGCTAACCAATTCACACAGCTCGACAAGAAAATGAAGGCGTACCATACCTCTACGAATTCCGACCAAATTCGCCTTATGGAAGAAAACTTCAGAACCTTCCAACAGCACGAAGTCAGACTGAAGTCATATTTCGAGAAATTTGCCGGGCAAAAAATAGAGAAGCGCGACCGCGCCGCACTGATACGCGCAATTTTCGATATTGACGAAAATTGCGCACCGGACGAACTGAGCGCGCAACGACAGAATCAAATCTTGGCACTTAATCAAGCGATTGAACGCGAACGGCTTGACATTGGAGACAATGCACTGATGTTGTTTCACGCGGTTACATATTACACGACACATATACGAAAGCAGAAGGAACGGGCATTTGGTAACGCACACGGCAGTGTTTACGATTTGAACCGCCGAGCGTTTGAATTTTGTGCCGAGCTAACGAAATGAGTAATAAGTAATTACACAGTTTTTGCAAGTTGCTGTATAACAGGGGCTTGCAAAAACTCTCTGAAATTCACTTCAATGTTGCTTTGCATGTTTTTTCCTAATTTTCACCCGTGAAAATAGATTCCTATTTCATTGATATTAAGCAGTTTATAAAATATTTGCATTTTTTAAAAAAATAAATGCAAATATTTGGTAGGTAAAAAAAAAACTCGTATCTTTGTTTTATCAAAATAAGATAAGTTTATGGAAACTTCAAATGTTAAAGAAAACGTAACAGTTAAGAAATTAACAGAATACAGGAAATCTTACGGAGCTGAAATCTTCGTAAAATACCCGTATGCAAGGCTTGAAAGACAAGCGAATACAAATTGGTTGGTATGCTTAGATGCGCAAGGTTTCGAGTCGCGCCGTTTTAAAATCGGAACGAAACTTCTTTGCGGTTGGGATTCTGAAAAAGAAATCACCGAAACAACAGCCAAGATAGCTTGGGCAAAAGAGCGCAAAGCCGCAGCAAATCGCGAATCCGAACGCATGCGTGTCTGTGCAGAGGCTCAAGCTGAAAAACAAGCGGCAGCCGAATACTTGCGAGGTGAATATCAAGCCGCGCTAAGCGACAATCTCTACAAGGTGAAAGAGGCTGGCATAACAGTCGAAAACTTCGCATCACTTTGGTCCGGTAACCAAGCTGCATGGTCAGATGTAAATCACGCGGTTAATTTGATAGGAAATCATTTCTGTAGAGTAATTGGTTGGAAATCAATTGCCAATGATATACAAAAAAAATTAAAAGAAAATGTATAATCGTAAAAACGGCAGCGTTTACGATTTGAA
>DYSM01000408.1 GCA_020718265.1 Draconibacterium orientale
AGTAGTCATTCTGTTGTTTTTTAATAGTTTCAATTGAATTTCGATTGAATTTCGACAAAATTTCTAAAAACATTCGGAACGAAATTTCACAATATCGTAAAGAATTTCAACATGTTATGAGTTTTCTTACAAGCACTATTTAACAAGGCGTTAGAATTTAGTTTTTTTTAGAAAGAAAAAAAGCCATGAGCACAATAAACATACATAATTACGAAAGTTATTTTTTAGATTACTCTGAAAACGCTCTGTCGGAAGCACAAGTAGCTGAGCTATTTGATTTCATGAACTCAAATCCAAATTTGAAAAGCGAATTTGAACTTTTCACAAGTAACGAGCAGTTTACATTTGTATCAGAAAACATTACTTTTGAATCCAAAGAAAAATTACACAATATTGCCGAACTTTCGATGTTCGATGTAACGGAAACCGAATATTTGTGCATCGGCGCACACGAAGGCGACCTGACGAACGAACAAGAACTGCGCTTGAAACAAATTCTGACGCGCGATTCGGAAGGCAGAAAACTCTACGAACAAATCAAACAAGCAAGGCTGAAACCGGATACCAAAATCAAATTTCCGAAACACAGAATCAAACGTACAACCACTTTGCGCATAAAACCGCTCATAGCGTATGCCGCAGCCGCTTCGGTCATGTTGTTTTTTGGTATTCGGTTTTCAAATTCATCGGACACAAGCGTAAATGACATTTCGCAACAACAATTGGCGCACACGGTGCGTAATGTAAACTTTACTAAACCGGAAAAAATTTCAAACAACAACACGTCAAAATTTGAAAAACAAAATTCGGATATTGTAACAAAATCGGACAGCACAATTGAAATTGTAACCGAAATTGTATCGGAACAAAATCTTTACGCTTATGAACCCTCGGAAAGTATGCCGATTGCAGTTACGGAACTTTCAGGCGCGACCGAAACATTTGTAAAAGTTTCAACCCAAAAAAATGAAACCAAAGTAGGATATGCCGAAGTTTTACAAAAACGTTTTGACGAAATGCAAAACCCGGCAACACTCTGGGCAATCGCAGAAACGGGCGTATCTGTTCTCGGAAAAATGACCGATTCCGACATTCGAATGAAAAATTCATACACAGAAAAAGGCAAACTACAAGAACTAAACCTTTCGGGCGAAAATTTCAAACTTCGCCGCACTTTCAACAGCAGTAAATAGTAAGTATCAATAATTTAACAATCAGAAATCATGAAAACGTCCATCAAACTCGCGATGACGCTGGGCTTCATCGTACTCACAACCGCCATGTTTGCACAAAAAGACACTACGGAAATTGTTGTCGGCAACAAGAAAATTATCGTCATAGAGAAAAAAGGTGTTGCCGAACGCAGTTTGGGAAACCTCGGCACAGGCATTAATACGTTCAAAATTGAGATTGAAAATGCCACAAAACGCATCGAGGAATTGCAATCAGACATTGAAAACCTACGAACAAATTCCGACGATTCAACAGGTATTGCGACAGAAGAACGTATTGAAATGAAAGAAAACGAAATAGAAGAAAATGAAAAACGCATTTCGGCTTTTGAAAAAGGTATAGAAGATTTGGAACGCGCTATGGATGAGTTGGAAGCAGAACTTGAAAAATTGGAAGATATTGAAATTCCGGAAGTAGGCGATGAAGAGGACGAATTAGAAATAGAACACGACTCCGGAGACGATAATGATTGTGATGAAGACGAATGCAATCGAAAAAAAGAGTATAACGGACATTTTGCAGGCTTAGAGTTTGGTCTTGCAAACTTTACAAATGTGAATTTTGGATTACCAACAAAGTCCGAACTGAATTTTATGGAACTGACATCCGAACGTTCGTTTGCCTTCTCGCTGAATTTCATGGAGTTTAATATTCCGATTTCAAAAAAGTACTTTGGGCTTACAACCGGAATGAGCTTAAATTGGAGCAGTTACGCATTGGCACAAAACATTGATTTGCAAGAAAACAGCATTACAGGCGCAATGGAAGGCGTGCTCATACCTACGGATGTTCGAGATTACAAAGTAAACAACTTCAACAACGCGTATTTCACGATTCCGCTCATTGCAGAAGTTCAAATTCCGGCAGGCAAACATCGCTTTTACTTGGGCGGCGGCGTAACGGGCAGCATTCGTGGTTGGTCGAAACAAAAACAAGTGTATTATATTAACAATCAAAAATATAAAGACAAATTTGTAAACGATTATCAACTATCGCCGTTCCGTTACGGACTGACAGCCAGAGTTGGTTACGGACCAATCGGACTCTTTGCAGATTACAGTTTGGTTCCGCTTTTTAAAGACGCCATGGAACCGGAATTGTATCCGATAAATGTCGGAATCAGATTCATAAACTTCTAAACAGTACTTGTAAGAAAACGAGTAAATATTTGATATTATGTTTGTTATAGTCATTTTTCCAATCGAATCTTTTGTCATTTAGTGGTCATTCAGTGGTCATTCAATGGTCAAAAAGTAGTCATTCATTGT
>DYSM01000047.1:0-6991 GCA_020718265.1 Draconibacterium orientale
AAACAAATTGCAAATCTCGAAATTAATCCTAATCTTGGAGGGGCTGAATAGTTACTAAAATCATACAAAAAATAGCATATTTTACTAAAAAATGGCTTGTTTTAGCTCTTTTTTAGATAAAAAACAAGATTTTGACAATTTATAACGTTGTAACTATCTGATTATCAATTACCATACTTTTTTGAGTGGATACGAAATTTCGCTATATCGTAAAGAATTTCAACAAGTTATGAGTTTTCTTACAAGCACTAATTATGAGACAATAAAATTATAAAAAAATAGATATAAACTCGAACAAAATTGTGAAAAGGAATTTAAAAACTATGTTTGTAAGAAAAGCTATAAATATTTGAAATTGTGTGTATTATAGACTTTTATTCAATCGAAGGTTTTGACATTTATGATATAAATAGTGATTTTAGGCTGTATTTTTTTAGCTTCGATAGAATTTCGGAGGATTTTGCACCGATTTTATGAGATAAAAAAGGCAGAGGTTCTGTATAAACAGTCTCAAAAATTATAAATAGGGCGCTCTACCCTCTTAATTTTGTCAAAAATCAATCTCGCACGAACTTCGTTTATTTAAAAAATACGTGATTAGATACTCGTATTCTCCCTGTATCGAAATCTCAGAGGGTTTATGTTTTGCTTTTTCATACCAAAATTTTGCATTTTCAACATCACCTTCAATCCTGTGCAAATATGCGTGTATTCGTGCATTGTCGCTGTCAGTCTCAAACTGAACAAGTTCGTGTGCCATCTGCCATTGTCCGCAACCTGCGTACCACAAGGCTGAAAGCTCCGGCGAAATGCCATCAGGTATTTTTTTTGAATGTAACGATTCGATAAACTCGGCGGTACTCATAAGTTCTTAAAATACAAACACTCCAAATATACAAGAAAATTGTAATTTGGAGTGTTTTAGGGAAAAAAGAAAATTATTTCGTTTTACCAACTTTTGTTGTTTCTTTCCAGATACCGTGAATATTGCAACCTACGAAAGTTGTAACTTCTTTAACACCTTTTAAATCTACCGTGAATGTTGCTTCAGCCGGTTTAAGATCATTTTGAAGTTCAACGCGACCAAGTTCCGTGTCCACACCTTTTACTTTTGCGTAAATTGCAATAAAATCAATAAAATGTTCTTCCTCAGCAGGATGAACAAGTCCGTTTTCGCCAACTTTTACTGTAACTGCGGTTTTACCTTCAGCATTTTTTTCGCCAAATGTTACAGCTGCACTGTGTTTGTTTTCAAGTTCCGTGATACTGTCCGGATTTGCAATTGCAATTGTGTCTCGATTGACGATAAGCTCTTCGCGCGTTTTTTTAACCGGCACTTCTACTTTCACGGTGTCCACTTTTGCAGTGTCTTTTGCGTCTTCAGCGTTACCGCCGCAGCTTGCAACTGCAAATAATGATACTGTACCCATGAAAAGTGCTGCTAGTGATTTAATGTTTACGATTTTCATAAATTATGATTAAAATTCGGGCACGAAAGTATAAACAATTTCAATTTTAAAACAATATTTTGAATATTTTATAATTTTAATTTTTGAATAAGAAACTTATAAATTGTAATTTACTAATAATAAAATAGTTATAATGTCAATCGAGATGACATTAATTGAATAAAATGAGCCTGCAATTTACATTTTAGAGAAAGATAGCTCATTTTTTGCTTGAATTTCGTTCAAAATTCTTAGTTTTACGGTTCAAAATTCTTTCATTTCATAGTTCTATGTCAAAAAAAATTTCATTATTTTTCATAGCCTTGCTTCTCTATTCAATCTGTGCGTCGCAAACATCTAAACAGCAAATTTATGCTTGCTACATCGCCGGCGATATGGCAACTTGGCTATCGATAATTGATAAAATGCAAAACCTTTCCGATAAAACGACCGATGAATATCTGGAACTTGTTAATTATCAATATGGTTACATCGGTTGGTGCCTCGGCAGCAAGCGTTATACAAATGCAAAATCCTATTTAGAAAAAGCTGAACAAAATTTGAATATTGTAAAGAAAAGCGGCAAATATCTGTCCGAAGTGCATTCATACACAGCTGCATTTACCGGATTTAAAATTGCAATCGATAAATATAAAGCTCCGATTTTAGGCTCTGTTTGCGAAGAACATGCGGAAAAAGCCGTGAGATTGAATAAAAATAATCCCTTCGGATTTGTTGAAATGGGCAACATCAAATTACACATGCCATCCATTTTTGGTGGCTCTTCTTCGGATGCCATACTTTACTACACTGCCGCACTAACACTCATGGAACGTTCGGATATTTACACGAAATACAATTGGAACTACCTGAATACGATGGTTTTACTTGCACGGGCTTATTCCGAATCCGAAAATTTTGAGCAAGCTGAATTCTATTACAAGAAACTTTTGCGAATGGAGCCGGATTTTACTTGGGTTAAAAATACGTTGTATCCGGAATTGAGACGGAAAATGTCGCAATAGCAACTTAAATTTAATTCAGTGAATCTTTAGCAGAGCATTGTATTTGTGGGCGCATTCGCAAAATGAGAACCGTAACGGGCACGGCAGCCAAAGGTGTAATAATTTGAAACCAAATATTCGTGAGTAAAAAATACTCGGCAACCGCAACCGACACCCAAAGCTGACTTGCAACGAAGAGACGAAAACCAAGCGAAAATTTTCCGCGTTCGGATGCTCGTAAGAGAATTTTTCCTAAAATTTTATTTTTCAACAATTTAGAATATAATTTATCGGAACTGCGGACAAAGAAAAAGGCTGTAAGCAAAATAAACGGAATGCCCGGAATGCCGGGCAAAAGCACGCCGATGTAGGCTAACGTCATGGAAATCAAGCCGAAAAGAATGAATAATTTTTGTTTGAGCTTATTTTTGCGCATCCGAAATGAATTTTTGGAGCAAAGATTCTATTTCTGTCAAATCTTCGGTATTGATAATCTGTATTTTGCAGATATTTTTTTTTGATAAATCATTAAGAAGTTGCATGTAAGCCAAATCCAATTTTTCAAAAACCTGAACGGATTCATGTGGTTCTCGAAAATTTCGGGACGCAATTCTGTTAAAAAGTATTTCGGGACGAGCGCGCAAAAAATAAATTTCGTCGGGCAAAGGTGTTGCAAATAACTCAGCAATGCTTTGCGAATCGGTTCTGCCCTGAGTATGAAAACGCTCGTGCAAAAAATTGAGAAAGTGCTCTATCCTACCCGATTCGTTTCCAAGATATTTTGAAATCGGCTCAAAAATACAACGAAGTTCAGCTTTGTATTGTGTATTAATATATTGGACTTTTTCTAAATCAGACTCTTTCGGCAAAAGCTTTGAAGCATAAAATGTCGCATACACGCCGATGTCAATCAGCGGATGTCGCTCAAAAAACACACAAGTTGTTTTGTCTGAAGTTTGAGCAGAAATAACTCTGTCAAACAACAACATAGACGAAAAAAGTGCAAGCGTTTTAAGTGATGTATTGTTTTGTATATCAGCTTGTTTTGATAATTCAAACACAAATTTACAGGCAGAAGTGAGTTTCAAATTTTCAGAAAAATAAAGCTCTTTTGTATGCGGCAAATGTGCCACAACAGTGCGTTCTGAATCTAAATTGTCGGATAATTTAGTTAGAAATGTCGATTTTCCGGAGCCGTCAATGCCTGTGATTAGGATTGTTTTCATGTCAAAATAAATTAAAATCTGTGCCCAAGGCTAAAAAAAGGCTTCATATAAATATTAATTCCGGTTACGAAATTTATGCCCATCCGCACGTAAAATTTATCTGTTTCTTGAAATCTGTACGCCATCGGAAACAGCATAGCCGGCATGTCGGTTTTGAAATTCTCCTCAAAATTTGTTCTGACAAAACCTCCAAAACCAAGTTCAAATTGGTGTTTCTTTCTCGAATTTGCGATATATTGCACGGTAATTGGCATTAATAATTGCGGTTGAATCGTGATGTATGCTCCTGCGCGCACGCCGAGCGATTTGAATTTTCCAAAATAGCGTTCGTAGTTCAAAGAGGCAAAGCTTGGTCCGAAATCATACGATTTGATTTGCAATTCCAAGTAAATTCCGTTCGATTTTCCAAAATCCATTAACCGATGATACTGCGCCTTTGAGTGTAAAAAAAATACAATCAGTATAAAAAAAATCAAAAACTTCTTCATCCCACAATTTTTTTCGATTCAAGAACATCAGAACCGTTTCGCAAATATACAATTTTTCAAAACAATACGATGTTCACTCGAATCGGAAACTGTTTATATTGTTTAGAAATCCTTAAAAAATACTAAATTACGCACAA
Organism: Draconibacterium orientale; assembly: GCA_020718265.1. Classification (GTDB taxonomy): domain Bacteria; phylum Bacteroidota; class Bacteroidia; order Bacteroidales; family JAADGE01; genus DYOJ01. Next base: position 4,304 of record DYSM01000047.1, read on the forward strand.
CACGTTCGCGAATTTTGTAATATTGCAACGGAATTGTAATTGTCCTGCTTATGAATAAACTTCTATTTTTAACAGTCGTATTATTGTTCGGACTGAGCGCGAAAGCACAGGTAACGTTTAAAGCCACAGCAGAAAAAGTGGTTGAAGTCGGCGAAATGTTCCGTTTGACGTTTTCCGTAAACGCCCAAGCAACAGGTTTTCGTGCCCCTAAAATCAATGATTTCAGAACGATAGCCGGTCCGAGCTCATCAACAAGTCAAAGTTATTCTATCGTGAACGGGAAAGCCAGCCAAAGCATAGAAACGGCATACACATACACGCTACTCGCCGAAAAAGAAGGAAAATTTTCTATTCCTGCGGCTCTTATTACTGTGGACGGAAAAACCTACACTTCGAACGAATTACAAATTGAAGTTGTGAAAACCGGCGGTTCTGCCACAAATTCATCGGGCACAAACGGTAAAAATCCGGCACCTGCGGAAATTAGTTCCGAAGATTTATTTTTGAATGTAAGTTTCAATAAATCAGAAGTTTATCAGGGCGAACCGATTGTCGCAACCGTAAAAATTTATGCCAAAAATGCCGAACTCCGCGACCTTGGTGCTTTATCTCCTGCATACACCGGATTTTGGCGACACGACTTGCCAACGCCGTCGCGCATAACATTGGAACGCGAAAAGTTAAACGGAAAAATTTTCCAATCCGGGCTGTTGCGACAAGATTTGTTAATTCCTCAAAGTTCGGGAAAATTGACAATTCCGCCAATGGAAATCGAAGCCATATATCAGTACAAAGTCGGACAACAACGCGATTTTTTCGGTCGCATTGTAGATATGTATGACAGCAAGCAAACTACGGTAAAATCATCGACTAAAACAATAACAGTCAAACCTTTACCACCAAACAAACCGGCAGATTTTTCCGGACTTGTAGGCACAAATTTTGCAATTTCGGCAGAACTTACGAACGAAAATATTAAAACCGACGAAGGTACGACTTTGAAAATTACAGTTTCGGGCAACGGAAACATTAAACTTTACGACATGCCCACGCTGTCATTTGCGGACGGATTGGACGCGTATCCGCCTGAGGGTAAGGATAATACAACTGTTACATCAGCAGGAACATCCGGAAAGAAAACGTTTTCGTATTTTATACTTGCACGCAAACCCGGAACGTACACTCTACCCGCCGTAACTATTTCTTATTTCGACCCGCAAAGTGCAAGCTATAAGACAATTACGACAAAAGAATTTAAACTGAATGTTGAAAAAGGTGCAAACTATTCTGAATCTGCGGCTTCCGTAGTTACGCCAAATTCTGCGCAAAGCGAAGTCAAAGATTTGGACACTGATATTCGGTACCTAAAAACTGATGTTTCTTTAAACAAAAAAGACACTTACTTCGCAGGTTCCGCGCTGTTTTACAGTTTGTTCCCGCTTTTGTTCGGCGCATTTATCATTCCCGTTTTTATTTATCGAAATCGCATAAAACGTAATGCCGATGTGGTTGCAACCAAAAACAGGCTTGCAGCCAAAATCTCACAACAACGTTTACGAAAAGCAGGTGAATATTTGAAATTAAACCAAAAAACAGAATTTTACAAAGAAATTCTTACCGCGCTTTGGGGCTATGTGAGCGATAAACTCACGATTCAGGCATCGGAATTAAGCAAGCAAACAATTTCGGAACATTTTGATAACGAAGAACTTAGTTCGAGAATTGTTCAAATCTTGGAAACTTGTGAATACGCGCAATACGCACCCGTGAGTGCCGACGAACAGCCGGACAGCGTTTTTGAAAAGGCAAAAACTATTATTTTGGACACTGAAAAATATTTTTCAGAAAAAGCAAAATCATAATTCAAAAATAAGAAGTCAAATTATGAAAAATATAAGTTTAATTGCACTTTTTACGATTTTCACATTTACACTTTTCGCAGATAACAGCTTGACTTTCAAGCGTGCTAACGATTTTTATGCAAACAAAAAATACGAAGAAGCGATTGTTGAATATCAGAAAATACGAAGTGCCGGCGAAGAATCTTTGTCTCTGTATTACAATTTGGGAAACGCGTATTACCGCGTTGGAAATTATCCGGAAGCCATATATTTTTACGAGAAAGCTCGACTGATTTCGCCCGGCGATGACGATGTTGTACACAATTTAAGATTTGCTGAAACTCAACTTTTCGACAAAATTACGCCCGTAAACAAGCCTGCAATCGTAAGAATGTATCAGGATTATATTTCCGGATTTTCTGAAAAATTTTGGGCAATTTTGAGTATTTCAGCATTCGTTTTACTGCTTTTATCGGCAACGTTCTACTTGTTTGGAAGTTCTAAAAAGTTGAAAATCAGTGGCTTTATCGGCGGAATAACCTTTTTTTCTGTTTCGGTATTCGGTTTTGTATTTTCACAAAAACGACATGCAGAATTAGTCAATCCAAAAACTGCAATTGTGTTCAATCAAGCTGTTTCCGTGAAAAGCGAACCCGACAATTCTTCTACGGAACTGTTCATTATTCATGAAGGATTAAAAGTTTCAGTGGAAGAGCTAAACGGAAATTGGATGGAAATACGCCTTGCCGATGACCGTGTAGGCTGGATTCCGAAAAGCGCGGCTCGTGAGCTGTAAATCACAGTTTTCTTTTTTTAAGAAAACTCATAACATATTGAAATTCTGTTG
>DYSM01000047.1:7091-13451 GCA_020718265.1 Draconibacterium orientale
TTGAAACTGAATAAAAAACAATGAATGACTACTTTCTGACGACTAAATGACAAAATATTTATTAAAAAATATCAATAAGATTCAGAATATCAATTGTTTAATGGTTTTCTTACCAACACTATTTGCTTTCAAAAATTAGAAATGCAATATCGTGTAAGTGAGAATTTTCCGGCTGGAATTGATACGCCTTTTCAAGATAAGAATACGCAGCATCGGAGTTTTCGCGAAATGTTTCAAAAACAGCTGCAACCAAAAGCGTTTCAAAATCGTTGGGCGAAGCAGCAAAAATTTCGTTCAAATAGCCTTCAGCCATAACTAAATCGTTCTTTGCCAAATACATAACAACCGAGGCTCGAACTGTTTTAATGTCGTAATATCCGGTATTAAAGGCTTTTGCCAAAACTTGTTCGGAATTTTCGGGTGAGCCTAAGTCTAAATAACTGACAGCAAGCAGGTTAAAATCAGAAACTGTTGGTTTTACGCTACATTTTGTCTCTAATACTTTTACAGCAGAAACAGTGTCGCCCGAAAGCAAATGCACGGCAAACAAATTTCCGTAAATATCTTCTGTACTTGACGTCTGAGCATCGGCAAAAAGCAATCTGTCGGCACGAGCTTTGTCGAAATTTACGATGGCATTTTTCAAATTTCCGTCCGCAACATCCAGAGCACCAAGCGAATAATAGAGCATGTAATCGTTGTTTTTCTTTTTTGATTTTAATGCTTTTTCAAAATACAGACGAAGTTCGGCAATTTTTTCGGAAACTTCGGCATTCGGTTTATATTCTGCAATTTTTGCCACATCTTCCAACTGTTGAATTGCCTTAAAAAAGACCAAAAATACCTGAGTCATGTTGTAAGTTGTAACAAAATCGAAGTTTTTTTTATTTTTTTTCGCAGCTTCTGCAAATTTTCCGATGTTAAACATGTTGTTCAAAGGCGTTTTCAACAAATAGTTATCAACCTCAGAGTCAGAAGTTCCCGCGAGTTTAAAAAATTCATTCAAAATCAAATTGAAGTAAAAAATTTCATCTTTCGGAAATTTTAGAATTCCGTTCGCAATCATTTCATCAGCTTCTGCGAATCTGCCCGATTGCATATAGCTCATTGCCAACATCATATAGGAAGTTTTGTCATCCGGAATATTTTTCATCATCAATCGGAAAACATCTTCTACATTTTGTTGTTGCCCGTACATGCTCAGAATTTGAACTTTCAGCATATAGAACTTGGAGGAATCCGGCTGTGTTTCAATACCTTGGTCGCAATATTCATACGCTTTTTGTATTGTTTGGTCGAACTCGGTTTGCATACCCAATGCGTAATATTGCATCGCAATTTGATATGTATTTTGAGCATCTTCAAAGTTTCCGGCGAGAGATTTTTTTAGAACTTGAATACTGTCCTCCGAAGCCGGCTTTTTGGGCGTAAGGCTTTGAATCAGAGGCGTTTTGTTTATATTTTTAATATCACGCGTGCTGAAATTATAGGTCAATTGCTTCTCGGCAACAAGCGGATAGCAAAGTTTGAGCAATTCCGTTTTGAACGCCTCGTCGTGATAAGGCGTAAAGACTGACTTGTATGGAAACTCCTGAGCAAAAGCAAGTTGCAAGATAAAAAGCAATATAAAAAACGAACTTAATTTTCGGTACATTTTGTAAATTTTAAAGATTATTTATCTGTAAGTTTCAATAATTCAATATGATAGTAAAGAATAGAACGACCGGGAATTTTGTCCATATCGCCCAGTAAGCCGTGTGCTAAATATGGCGGCATCAGAAAATGCGCTTTGTCGCCTTCGTGCAACAAAAGGAGTGCTTCATCCAAGCCGACCTGTTCGCCGCTCTGCCCTATTTTTACAGTTTTAGGTTTCTGATTTTCAGATGAATAGCATAATGTGCCGTCCAATAATTCAATTCGAAAATTGAACGTTGCAAGGTTTCCGTTTTGGGCTGATTTTCCTTTTCCGTACAAATATATGTCGTAAAATAAACCACTTGGCGAAGATTGCATCGTATATCCCATGCGTTCGGAATAAGATTCCATGCGTTCTTTGTCTGTGATTAACAGCGCATTATTGATTTTTTGTAAGGTATCATTAACATTTACGAAAGATGTTTGTTTTTCGGACACCGAAATTGGTTTGTCTTTACAAGTTGCTGAAAACAAAAACAATGCAAATACAAACAGCGGTGCAATTGCTTGAAATAATTTCATGTTAAAAAATTAGTTTGCGAAAAATTTAAATTCTTTTTCGGATTGATTATCAAGCATATCGCGCACACGAACTTTTAATGTATTTACTTCTCCTTTTCTGAATCCGGTGATGTAATTTTTATAAATAAGTTCGGGCGAACCGTTCAGGCTGTAATAAATTTCTTTGATGCCGGTCAAATCGTCCTGCGCTGACAGAAATAATTTTGAATTAGACGGATATATCTCATTATCAGCTTCTTTTCCGGTAGAAACAACACTAAATTTATATTGAATTTCAGCCGGAGTTTTATCCAAAATTACATTCACAGAGCCGATATTTCTATTGTTTACATTGTCGTAAGCAAAATAATCAATCCGATGACTTCCCGAATTAGCCGAAGCTAATGTAATTGGTTCATTATAAGACAATTCCGAGCCTTGTCCGTTCACAATATATGAAATGTGATGTAAGCCGGATTCTGAATCTTTTGCAGAAAATGTAATTTTTGTGTTTGGTCCGATGTACAAACTGTCGCGGATTTTATATTTTGGTCCGTCGATGGATGAAGAGATGACAGGTCCGAGTAAATCTATGTAAATTCTGTCCACTTTATGGCGATATTCCATGTAATTTACGCTTAAAGTTTCCGGATTTTCGGTTACGTTTTCAACATTGTCAGTTGCAAAATAGCGAACAACATGCATTCCGGCTTTATTCGGAAGGTAGAACGCATCGGTATAGCGTTGAAATTTTCCGCCGTTTACGGAGTATAAAATCTCTTTCACGCCTGCTTTATTGTCCACGGCTGTAAGTTTCATTTTAGTTTTTCCTGAAAAATAGGTTTGTCCGTTCACAACATATCTGTCTCCCAGCACATCGCTGGCTGCAATCGGAGCAGTTTTGTCCAGATAAAATGAATATTCTTGAATAGATTCTTTGTTTCCGACATTGTCTTCGGAATAAAATTTCATGGTGTAACTTCCATCGTCTAAGTTATTGACTATAATATTTTTACCATTGTAAAGTTGCATTTTTCCATCGTCAAAAGCATAAAACGTGCGTTTAACGCCCGACAAATCATCTTGGGCTTCAAAATGCAAACGACTTGAAGCTGAAATTATATTTTCTGCGCCGAGTTTTACGCCGGCAATTAGACAAAGCGAAGACGGTGCAGACGCATCAATTGTAAAAGACAAACTATGATCGTTTTCGCTGTTCCCTACTCTGTCCGCTGCGAAATATTTTATAGTATAATCTCCTGCGACAGTGAAAGTTATCGGATTTGTATAAAGTTCATAATTAGCACCGTTAGCAGAATAATAAAGCGATTCAACTCCGCTTATGGCATCTTTTGCTGAAACTTTCAGTGCAGCATCGGGTCCGTAAAAGTTTTTTCCGGATTTTGAATATTTTGTACCCGAACTAAATAATGCTGAAGACACAGGCGGTTTACTGTCTGTAATCACTTCCCAAAGCATTTCTATTTGAGGCTGAACAGCTTGGCGTGTTTTTTTATTTACAGCCCAACGCGTTCTGATTAAATTTTCGCCTTCGGTATCGAAAAAATAAGGTTGGTCGTATTGTGGAAATTTTTGGCTTTTGAGAACAAATTTTTGAGCATCGGGTGCGGACGAAATGCTGATGTAAACCGGCATATTTTTGTTCCAATAAGTGAGTCCGGAACTATCCTGATACGCTTTTGGTTCAATCACAGGTTTAGTTTGTGCGGTCAAATTACCAATTCCGATGCCTAATATCATTGCCGGAATTGCGAAATATCTCTTCAAAATCATACGAGTCGTGGTTTTAATTTTCTATAAATTATACTTTTGGAATTGGACAAAATCCGATAATGATAATGTCATCCGTTTGTTTATCAGAACCTCGCCAATCAGAAATATCTTGCGTAATAACACATTTTTGCTTTTCTGTCGGTAAATATTGCGCTCTGAAAAGTAATTCTTTTAGGCGCGATTTGGAATATTTACGCTTACTTCGTCGGTCGAATTGATCGACAATTCCGTCGGAAAAAATGTAAAACCACATGTTTGGTTTCACATCTATGTATTTGGTTGTAAAATCTTTCTGCAAATTTCTGCGTTTAATTTCAAAACCTCCGATTGAGGATTTATCTGCGTTAACTTCTTCAAAATCATCGCCGTAAAATTTCATGAGTGAATTTTTTGCGCCGCCGTAAGCAAGTTTGCTCGTTTCTTCGTCAAACACACAAATTGCAATATCCATACCGTCTGTATTGTCTGAGTGTTCTTGGTTTAAGGCTTCGGCAAAACCGGCATCAATTCGGGTTAAAATCTGTGCCGGGTCTGTAATACGTTCGTGTACAACTATTTGATTAAGCAAACTGTTTCCTATAAATGTAAGAAATGCGCCCGGAACACCGTGTCCCGTGCAATCCGCTGCAATAACAATTGTTTTTGTTCCAATTTTTTCGTACCAATAAAAATCGCCTGAAACAATGTCGCGCGGATTAAAAACGATAAACGATTCGGGTATTAACTCGGTTAAATCTTGTTGTCTGTTTATCATGGCATCCTGAATCATTTTGGCGTAAGTCAGGCTGTCGGTAATCATTTTATTTTTGTGGGACAATGTTTTATTTACAATGTCGAGTTCGTCGCGTTGAGCTGAAATTTCTTCTTTTTGTTGAAAAATTTCTTCATTTTTTTCAAGCAGAAGATAGTTTGCACGTTTTTTATCTCGAAATAATTTATACAAAAATACAGCGGATACCGCAATTACAATAGCCAACAAACTGACAAGAATAAGTGCGATGCGTTGGCGTTTTTTTTGTTCGTTGAGTTTTGCGTTTTCAAGTTCTTTGATGTCGTTTTCCTGTTGAATAATTCTCAAACTCATTTGTTGTTTGGTAAGCGTTTCCATGAGTTCGCGCTTGCGTTCATTAAGTTCTACAACTTGCTTTTCTGTTTTAACTAAACTGTCTTCTGTTTTTTGTAAGTTTGATTGTGTTGTTGCTAACTCTTTCTCTTTCTTCAATTTAGCATATTCGGCTAACAATGCGGCAGTTTTTGCTTCGTTTGTTTCTTCATTTACAAATGTTAAATAAATAGTATAGGCTTGTTTTTTTTGTTCTTCGTTGCCTTGCAATTCGTACGTTTCGGCAAGTAATCCGTAACAACTGCGAATCAGGGATTTATTGCCGCTGCCGTTTGCTGCGGGGATTGCAATATCATTGATTATTTTTACGGCTTCCGCACTTTTGTTTAATTTGTTCAAATCGGTGGCTACAAATGTGGCACCTGTTACGATATTTTCCGAGTTTCGATGTTGTTTTTTCTCGTAATTCAAATACCCGGTGTGATGTACGAGTGCTTTTTCGTAATTTCCGCCGTCCACATAAATATTTCCTATTTCCTTGTGAATGCCGGCAATAGCGTTCTCACTGTTCAAAACTGTTTTGTTGATTTCAAGCGATTTGTTATAAAATTCTATTGCTGTTTCGTAATGATTATATTTTCGATAAATTTCGGCAATTTTGTTCAAGTTATCTGTTTTTTCGCGCGGACGCGGTGCATTTTCGGAATTTGATTTTAAAATTTGAATCACCCGAAGTGTATCGTCGGGAATTGATTTTTTTTGCGCAATGCCTGACATAACGGCAGTGAACAATACAATTATGATTATGTAGAAACGTTTATTCATTACAAAGCCAAAAGTGCAACTTATGTGCCGGAGGTCAAATTTAGAAAATATTTTTGACACTATATTTTACTATTATAAATTTCTGCCAAAATTTTGACGACAACGCGTGTTCCACATGCTAAACCTTGTTCGTAAAGGTCTTCATAAGTTATACTTATACTGTTTTTGTGCATAAGATTGAGCATCGAAATACGCGTATCCAAAATTTGACTGCCGTGCGAAATATGGTCTTGTCGTATGTTTTGGTTGATTTCACGCGCGCGTTCTCTGCCCACGCCGTTGTCGGTAACGGAAATTACGAGATGCACGCCGTCGTATTGATAGTCGAGCGTTAGTTTTCCGACGGATTCTAAGTGCGAAATGCCGTGCCAAATGGCGTTTTCAATAATTGGCTGTAGCAACATCACAGGAACGCGCATTTCATACGTATTGATGAGTTCAGTATAAAAAGTCATAAAGTTGAAAGTTTGTAAAGTTAAATT
>DYSM01000048.1 GCA_020718265.1 Draconibacterium orientale
CTGATAATCAAGCATATAGTTTGTTTAGCTAAAATAAAACAGGCTTTTTAGACCGAACTCATAATTCTATTGAACGGCATCACTATATTTTATTCGTAAACACCGGTTTGTTCAATCAGTTGCGCGCGATATTCGACATGAATTTTTGATTTTGAAATAAATCCGACAAACCGTTTTCCCTCAATAACGGGCAAAGTCCATTCGTTGCATTGGTCGAATTTTCGTAAAACCGTTTGCATATTGTCTTCAATATTGATAACTTTTCTGGGGATTTTCATAATATCTTTCATGGTTGTTTTTTCGTAAAGAGCTTCGTTGAACATCATATCTCGTATGCGGTCGAGCGTTACAACGCCTTTAAAATCGCCGTTTGCCGCCACAATTGCAAAAATGCTTTTGTTGTTATTCCGAACTAAATACACCAATTTTCCCAAACGATTTTCGGGATGCAACGTGAGAACATCGGTGTCTATCAGGTTTGAAATTTTAATCTGAGTTAAAATATTTTGGTCTTTATTTTCGGTAAAAATTAAACCTTTCTGTGCTAATTTTTTGGTATCCATGGAGTAAGGCTCAAAATGGCGCGAAATGACAAACGACAGAGAAGAGACAATCATAAGCGGAATCATAAGCTCGTAACCGCCTGTTATCTCGGCAATTAAGAAAATTGCAGTCAATGGTGCGTGCATCACACCGCTTAGCACGCCGGACATACCGACAAGCGTAAAATTACTGATTGGCAGCGTGATACCGTTTATTAAATTCCAAAGTTTGGAATACAAAAAACCGGCAAATGCACCTACGAATAGAGTTGGCGCAAAATTTCCGCCGTTGCCGCCCGCCGACAAGGTGAACGATGTTGCGAACACTTTTATCATCATAATTAATCCGATAAAAAAAAGCAAAAAGAACTCATTTCCGTTCATGCTTTCAAAAATGCTGTCGTTCAATAATGCTTCCGGATTTCCGTTTGCCAACAGTTTAATACTGCTGTAACCTTCGCCAAATAAGGGCGGAAACAAAAAACTCAGCACGCCGACAATTGTGCCGCCAATGAGCGCGCGTTTCACAACTTGCGGTTTATATTTTCCGAGCAAACCCTCAATTTTCAGCGTAGTTTTGGAATAATACAAGGAGATAAAGCCGAGAATGATGCCAAGTCCGATGTAAAACGGAAGATTATGAAAATCAAAGTGTTCCTGCAATTGAAAAAAGAACAAAATATCTTCGCGCAAAATAATTTTCGACATCAACGCGCCGCTGACGGCTGCAATAATGACGGCAATCATCTCTGTTGCAATGATTTCCGGTAACAAAATTTCGAGTGCGAACATCACACCCGCAATTGGTGCGTTAAACACGGCTGCAATACCTGCTGCCGCGCCGGCTGCAAGCAAAACCGTGCGCTCTTTGTAGGTCAAAATATAAATTCTGCCAAAATTTGACCCAATTGCCGAACCTGTAACCACAATAGGCGATTCCAAACCTGCAGAGCCGCCAAAACCAACTGTGATTGAACTGGTTAGAATATGTGAATAAATTTTGTCTTTGGCAACAAAGCTCGATTTCTGTGCAATTTCATACAAAATATTCGAGATTCCGCGACCTAATTTTCGTTTAAAAACATAGCGCACAATTAAAGAAGTGATTAAAATTCCGAACAAAGGCGCAAGCAGGTAGATTAGGTTGTTAAGAAGTGATACATAATGCGTTGAAAGCAGAAGATGTATGTAATGAACCGATGTTTTCAAAATTAATGCCGCCGCGCCGGAACTTAACCCGACGAGCACACTTGAAAGCATGAAAAATTGCCTTTTTGTGAGATATTTTTGAATCTTAAACAGCGGAAACCTAATACTTTGGGTGATAAGTTGAAGAATTTTCATTATGTTTATCTTCCTGAAATGGAATGCAAAGATAAACTTTATTCAAATTTTGTCAGTTTTTGAATATTAATCTTTCTTTAAATTCTTGAAAAAAACATGCTTTACATCAAATTTTGATAATTTCTCGTTTTTTTTAGATATTTTTGCATTTTGTGTACATTTAAAAAAATCTGAAAATGAAAAAATTTATTCTCCTCTCGTTCGCGCTTTCGTTTGTGTTATATTCCTGTGGTCCGTCGGTGGAAGGGCAAGCCGGAGCATGGAAAACCAATTTAGACGAACTAAACCAATTGAAAAAAGAGTACCCGCAATTTGCCAAAATGATTGACGACAACATTGCCGATGCGAAAAAAGTCTATGATTCTGTCGAAGATTTGAAAGATGAAGATGCCAAAGCAGAGATAATGCAGGAAGCTAATGCGCTGCTTAGTGCCGGTTGTGTTGGCGATTTAAAAAACATGAAAGGCAAAATTGCCGATGTCAGAACCAAAATTGAAGACTTAAAGAAATTCCGCAGAGACAAATCCGAAGCCGATTTACAAGTTTGCGAAATTGTGCTGACCGATGCTAATAATGCAATTGCAAATGCCGAACAGTCGCTTAAATCAGCCGATTCTGCATCGCCTTGTGATGTGATTACCAACGCTTTTGCAGGTGTAAAATCATCCTACGACGACATTGTTTCGACCATGACGAGCATTGAGCAAAAACTAAAAGATGCCGAAGCTAAAAAAAATGACAGCATCGCAAAAGCAAACGGAACCACAACGGATGCCGCTGCAACCATTAAGTGCGAACATTGCGGAGTAACAGCCGAAAAATCGCCGACAGGCAAATGCGCATCGTGCGGCGCGCCGTATCCGGCAAAATAAGTCTGTATAATACGAATCGATTGCTGCTTAATTCTGCCAAAGTTTTTTTTTAAAATAATTATGAGTTTCTTACAAATATTTAAACTTTGGCAGAGTTACTTTCTTGAACTATTTAGCAGCCTATAGTGTCGTTTAACTTCAAGTCATATCGGTTCGTTTTTGGTATAGCTTTTATAGTTGTCTCACAATCTTTTACGCAATTCTACTATTTGTGCATCTGTTAATTTAGTATATTTTTTTATTACTTCATCCGATTCGCCTTCTGTAATCATTTCCATCGCAATTTCTTCTTTTTCCTCCATTTTTCCCTCTAATTTCCCTTCGATTTTTCCCTCCTCTATACCCTCGTCCCGAACAATTTTTATCATTGCTTTTTTAGCGGAACTTATGTGCATTTCGGATATCGTTGCGGCATCCAAACTGTCGAGTTCGGCTATTTTTGCGGCTTTGGCAATGCCTTTGTTGTCGGTATTTAATGTTAGATTGATATTTTTTTCTAACGATAATTGAAATAAATTTAACCAATCCTGATAATTTTGGGGCGTATTGGGGTTGTGATATTTTGGATTCGGGTTGAGAAATACCAATTTATGTTTCCACAACATAATGATTTTGTCATCCAAGTCTCCGGGATTGAAATCTATAGACATAACATTTGCATGTACCGGCTCGCCCGTGAGTTGGTCTATTTTGTAAGGACGCGTAATGACCACAACGCCCAAAACGGTTTGAGGAATTTCATATTTTTCGCCGCGCTTTTGTTGTTCTATCAATAAGCTAATGAAGTAGTTAAGAAATCGGTTGAAGTTATAATCATAGTCAATTTTCTGAATTTCGATTACGAACCGATGGTCGTCCGTTTCGGCGTAAATATCCAATTTTATGTCAATATTCGCAATCGGCGGCACAAACCGTTTTTCGGTTTCTATGTTGCTGACTGTAATATCTATATCAAAAAGGTCTTTTATAAAGTGTTGAAACACTTCGGTATCGGTAAATACTTTTTTGAAAATTGTTTCATTATCTAAGGGCGCAAGCATACGATTTCTTTTTTTTATTTAGGCAAAGATAGGTATTTTATCTACATTGTTTGCATACAGTTTGCATTTTTACGAAATATCTCCACAAAACAGACAACGCAAGCGATTTAAGTTGTTGAATGTTTTTTTTAGTCTAAAACGGTAACAAATCCTTTAACTTTTTGAAAAACGCCTTCGGAATTTTTGTATTGTAAAATGTAAGGATACGCAGCGACAGGCGCAGACGAGCCGTCGGGATAAGTGCCGTTCCATGCGGCTTCCGGACTGTCGGAACTGAACATGCGCATTCCGTTTCGGTCGTAAATTTCGAGATGAAAATCGGAAATAAACGCAGAATACACGCGAAATGTGCGGTCGTATTCGTTCCGGCTGCTGCGAATGAGCGCGTTTGGAATTTGAACGTCGGCTTTTGGCGAAATGCAAATGTAATCGCTGATTCTTTGCATGTTAGTTGTAGCATTTTTCGCAAAAAGCCTGTAACAAATTTCGTCGATTTGATTGCCTGATTGAAACTGATTCTTGTAAAATTGTTCTATATTTTCTGTAAAATCTGAGGCATTCTCTAAATCAATTGTATCCGTAATTCCATTGTAAGTTCTTGTAAGTGTGTATGTTTCGTCTCGAAATTGAATCCAATATAAAAAAATGCTTTTCTCCGACGGATTTTCTGAAAACAATTTTAAAACCATAATTTCTTCAGAGCTTAGAACTTCTGTGCCGCAGTAATCTTTTATGCTTATTTTGTATGAAAATTGGTTCGGAACTAATTCTGTTTCAAAGTTTTGAATATTCGTTCCCGAATCAATATCAACATACGTGCCGTTTAGTTCGTTGAATTTTAAAAGTGTTGCAGAATTTGCAGCTTCGGTAAACGGACACTCAAACTGAATGTTCACGTTTGAATTTAGAGTTTCGATTTTAGTGATGTTAATAACCTGAGGCAGTTCGGGTTGCAACGTTTTTGCAGAAAATTCCGGCGATTCGGAAATTGTGCCGTCCGTGCGTTTTGCTTGTAGGATAAACGTGTAAGCAGAGTCGGGTAGTGTCGTTGAAATTTCGGCTGTAAGTAATTCTGTATCAATCAGTTTTTCATATCCGAGATTTGTTTTCCATAACACAGAATAGCCAAAAAGCTCGTCGTTCCAACCGATGTATGGCGTAAAATTTAACAACGTATTTTTGCCGCAATAATCATACGCTCCGGACGGAAAAATTGTTTCATGAACATCGGATAACGGACTGATAATCAATTTATTATCAATAATTTTGTAAGCACTCACGCAATAGGCTTCTGCATTTGTAAGCGGATTTGCATTTCCGTAAGCAGTTGAAGTATCTGTAAATGAACGAATTTCAGAGTTTTCAAGCGTGGCAACCGTAACGTAACTACCCGGTATTACGCCCGGAAAATCCATAATTTTTCGTTTGACAATGAATCCGTCTGCTGTGTAAGTATCATATTTCCAGTGAATTTCGACTTGTTGGGTTTCACGGTTTAAGGTAACAAAATCAATAACGGGTGTCGGAATTTGGGCAGGAACAAATTGCACAAGAAAAAGAATCGAAATTAGCGAAGTTCCGAATTTTAAAAATTTCTTGATACAATACTTTTTGACCACGAATGCACTAATTATTTTATCTCAAAATCGTAACATCTCCGGCGTCTTCAAATGGCGTTCCGTTTTGAAACACCACTTTTATCATCCAAACATACACATCGGGCGGGCAGCTGTAGCCGCGAAATGTGCCGTCCCATTCGTCTTCGGGTGAATTTGCAGTGAATACGCGTTCGCCCCAGCGGTTGTAAATATGAATTTCGTAATCGCGTATTGCACCGTAATCGCCCGGATGAAAGGTGTCGAAAATACCGTCGCCGTCGGGACTGAAGGCATTAGGGAAACGGACTCTGCCGTAAGGTAATACGAACACTTCATCTTCCAAAATCATGGAATCTTGACAACCTTTGTCGGTGGTTACGATAAGTTTTATGTCGAAATAGCCTTCTTGTAAATAATTATGTACTGCTTCTTGCACGACTGAAGTTGTGCTGTCGCCGAAATCCCATAGATACGTGTTTCCGAATTCGGACGCGTTGTAGCAACGTATCGGTTGGTTCGGCGGAAGAACGGAATCGGGTTCAACCGTGAACTTTGCAATCGGAGTTTGCCAAACGTAAACTGTTGTATCAAAAGTAGTTTCAATATTACAATAGCCTTGTACGACTGCTGAAATCGTGTAGGCATCTGGTTCGTCGTAAGCATATTCGGCTGGAATTTCTGAAAATGTATCGGTTCCGTCGCCCATGTTCCATTCTGCTGATTCGTAATTTTGTGAAATATTTGTAAACTGAAATGTCACAGGCGCGCAGCCTTGCGTGGTGTCCATGCTCAAAGCCATGTCCGGATAAAGCGGCACAACAACCAATGCTTTCTTGACGGTGTCTGAGCACCAAGTGTTTGAAGCTCCGAGCTTTATGATATAATCAGCGCAGGTTTCGTACGTGTGCGCGGGCGGAACTTCTTCGGAATTTGTTGTTCCGTCGCCGAAATCCCACAAGTAATTTTCGTTTCCGGGCTGACTGAGATTTATAAGATTGACTGTTGTATTCGGATAATAAATGGTATCAGAAAGCAGAAAAAAGTCAATTTTAGGTTGCGGATATACTGTTACGGTTGCGAAGGCTGTATCTTTACAGCCGCTTGCCGATTTTGAGTATGCTTCGATTAAATATTCTGCCGGTTGGTCAAGTATGTTTACAAAATTGTGCGTGGGTTCGTTTGTAACGGATGATGTGCCGTCGCCGAATATCCATTTGAAAGTCAATCCGTTTGTATCATCAACCCGTTGAAAATTTATAGACAGCGGACTACAACCGACATAGGAATTTGCATGAAATATTGCAGAATTTTCCGGTGTTCCGATGGTAACGGGCTCATGTACAGTAAGACAATTATTAACATCGTGCACGGACGGAATGTAGGTTCCGGGTTCTAAATTATGAAACGTGTCGTCGAATACAAACGTATTTCCAATGGAAAACGAGATTGGCGGCGTGCCTCCGTAAGTTACAATTTGAATTTCGCCGTCTTTAAAATCCGCGCAGCTTTCGTCGTACACATAAATCCGGGCAATTTGAAGCGAATCGGGTTCATATACATAAACAGAGTTTTCGCGTTTTACGCAACCGTTTTCATCTTTTACAAAAATTTTATATTCTCCGGAAGACAAATTTATAAAATCGCCTGACTCGGAAAGTGTCGCACCGTTATCGACAGAATATTCAAGCTCTCCCGTGCCTCCGGCTGCGGTAACGGCTATGATGCCGTTGGTTTCGCCGTGGCAATTTATGCTTTTTACATCAATTGTTTTAATTTTGAGTTCGGAAGGTTGTGTAAGAATAATATCTACAGGGTGCGATGTTCTGCATAGATTTGCATCTTCAAGCAAAATTTTATAAGTTCCGGCGGCAAGATTCGTAAACAGACTGTCTCTTGAAAATGCGTTTCCGTCGTCTATCGAATAGTAAATTGAATCTGTTCCGCCGATGGATGTGATTTCGATTTTGCCTGTGCTTTGCCCGAAACATTGGAGGATGTGTTGGTAGCTTACGTTCGTTATCATAAGTGAATCGGGTTCCGTTATTGTAAATTCCGGACCGGGACGTATGCAATTGAAATTGTCTTTTACGGCAGTTTGATAAATTCCGGAGCTCAAATCAAAAAATTGAGAATTTGACGAAAATGTTGCCCCGTTATCTAAAGAAAACTCGTAAGGATTGCCGCTTCCGCCATGCCCGATAATACTAACTCGTCCGTTTTTTAATCCATGGCAGGTGATATCTTTCGTAAGAGCAATTTCGACAGTAAGCGTATCCGGTTGGATTATTTCTAAATTTGAGCCTAATTCAGTACATCCGTTAATATCTTTAACACTGTATATGTAAACACCTGCAGGAAGGTTTTCAAAAAATCCGTTGTTTTCTACATAAGTAGCTCCATTGTCAATGGAGAAAGAAAGCGGTGCTGTTCCGCCGGTTGCATTTATGGTTATGGTGCCGGTTGCTGCACCTTTACAACCTTGCACATGTGTTCTTCCGTGATTTGTTATTTTGAGTTCGTCGGGTTGTTTTACCGTTACAGTTCCGCCGGGTTTGAGACATTGATGACTGTCTTTGACCCATACTTCGTAATTTCCGGCTGGTAAATTCTCAAAATATCCGGTTTCGAAATAATCCGCGCCTGCGTTAATGGAATATCGGAACGGTTCAGTTCCGCCCGAAACGGTCAGTTCTATAGCTCCGTTCGTTTCACCAAAACACGATGTGATGTCGCTGACCACGATGTCATCAAAAACAATATCGGCCGGCTGTGTAAGCGTAACGGTATCACCCAAAACTTCGCAACCATTGGCATCTTTTACGGCAAGTTCGTAAGGTTCGTCTGCAATTAAATTTGTTAATACACTGTAAGTTACATAAGTTGTTCCGCCGTTTACGGAATAGTATAAATTTCCTGTTCCGCCAAAACCCGTTATGCTGATTCTGCCGTCTTGACTCAAATTGCAGGTCAAGTCAAATGCCAAATAATCAGTTAGTTGAACTTGCGATGGTTCGGAAATTTCAATAGCTTCTTCGTACGTGTCGGGGCAGTTGTTGGCATCTCGTCCGCGAATTAGAAATGTTCCGGCAGGTACGTTTTCTATCAAAGCCGATGACGATGCGGTTTCCCAATCGTTGTATGAAAATTGATAATTTCCGGTTCCGCCGCCGGCAACAATACTTATCGAACCGGTGCTGTCGCCACGGCAAGTTGTTACATTTGAAGCAGTTACGTTGTAAATATTGAAAATTTGAGGTTGAGTAACTTCAATAATTTCAGGAGATTGTGCGGTGCAACCGTTTGCATCTTTTACAAAAACGGTGTATAAACTCGATGGCAAATTCGAGAAAACAGTTGTATTTTCTGTGCCGAACGTTGCACCGCCGTCAATCGAAAAATAATAGCCGGGCGTACCGCCGAATGCTCCGATTGTTATTTCGCCTGTGGCATCGCCGTTGCATCCGATAACATTTACGTGTTCCACATGGTTGATATAAAGTTCGTCGGGTTCCGTTATGGTGATGCTGTTGGATGCTTTGATACAGCCATTTCCGTCTTTAACCAAAATATCGTAAACATCGGCATACAAATCGCCAAAAAAGTTGGCTTCGGTGTAGCTTCCGCCGCCGCTAATAGAATACTCCATCGCGCCGGTTCCTCCTGAGGCATACAGGCTTATCCAGCCGTCGCTCTCGCCGTTACAGCGCACATTATTCGATGTGATATTATCCCACGTAATATCTTGTGGTTGAGTTAGTTGCACAGTTTCTGCCAACACAATACAACCGTTTGCGTCTTTTACATGAATAGGGTATGAGCCTTCGTTCAAATTTGCAAAAGTTGCACCTGTTTGTGATGAAGCTCCGCCGGTTACAGAATAATAGAGTGGATTGGTGCCGCCCGTTGCCGTAATTTCAATAATGCCGTTTCGCATGTCATAACAGCCGGTAACATTCTGTGTCTGAACATTTGTGATTTTGAGTTCTGTCGGCTGATTTATCGTAATAACCGAACCGTTTTTGATACAGCCATTGCCGTTGCGAATTTTTACAGTGTAAACTCCTGCGCCTAATCCGTTGAACACATTTGAAGTTTGAAACGTAGATCCGCCATCGACGGAGTATTCTAAAGTTTCTGTTGCTCCGCCGGTTGCGGTAATTGTAATCGTTCCGTTCGTATTTCCGTAGCAACCTGTAACATGTGTACGCGTTTCGGAAACTATCTGTATCGGGTCAGGTTGGCTAATATTGATAAAACTTTGAGCCGTTTGGTTGTAATAATCTTTAACTTTCACAATGTAAGTTCCGGCAATTAAGCCCGAGAAAAAATTCGACGTTTGGTATGTCGAACCGCCGTCCACAGAGTATTCATACGGCGCATTTCCGCCGCTTGCAAAGATTTCGATTGTTCCGCCGGCATCGCCGTAACATGTTGTTACATCGGTTTTTACAATATCAACAATGTACACATCCGTCGTAATTTCAGCAAATCCCTTTTCAAAGGCAAATGCAAAAACAACAATCAGCAGTGCGATTCGTATTTTATTCATCTTTTTTGGCTTTTATTTATAGACTCAAATTTTGCGTTTTCGTTGCATTATCAAACAATTAACGCAAAAATTATGCTAAGATTTGATTATTTTATCTTTTGTATCGGAATAATTTTACCAGAGACAAAACAGTTACGAAAGTAAGCAATGCAACGATGAAACCATTTGTCATTGTGCCGATTACGAATGTAAATATATCGTCTTTCAAAGTGTCCCAAGCCAAATTATCGTAATTTAGCTCAATATGTTTGGTATTCGGAAACAGCCATTTGCCCGTCTTATAGCCGGCAACCACAATGAACGGAGCCAGCACAAAACTAATGGACGCTCCCGACACAGAAAGTACGCTATTTAACCTGAAAAAAATTGATAATCCGATAGATGTGAGCGTTTGAAAACCCCAAATCGGCGTAAATGCAATAAAAACGCCTAACGCCAACGACAAGCCTATCGTGGTATCCGACTTTTTTTTGAGCGCAATCTCTTCCCTTATGGCGGATTTTATCTTTTTAAAAAATTTCACGTGAAACACTTTTTGCAAAGAAACAAAAATTTACGACAAATTTATAATTTTCCGGTCTAAGTTCGTCAAAAACGTATTTTTTATCTGTGATGACCTCTTTTTTTTTCGTAAATTTCGTATGTATAAAAGCATTTCGCACCGGAAATTTTCAAAATTTAAGAGAAAATTTACACTTATGTAAAACATTGTTTACTAAATACTTGAAAAAAAACAGCTTTGCATTTCTTTTATTGAAATTTTTTATACATTTACGCAAAATTCTCAGACAATGCGCACATTTAGTTTGACCTTTTTCATCGCATTTTTCACTTTGCTCACGTTACATGCGCAAAGCCCGAGCATCGAACTTTTGGAACGAAAACTTTCGACCACCGACAGTTCCGAACGCCTCAAAGTGCTTGATAATCTGGCAGAAGCATATTTGGAAACCGACAATGCAAAGTCTGTATTGTACGCCATGCGTGCAATACAATTTGTTGAAACAGAGAATCTTAAAACAGAACCGCAATATCTTGCAGGAATTTACAACACACTTGGCGCAGCTTATTTTTTTGAAAATGATTTTGAAAATTCATTGAAATATTACGAGAATGAATATCAGATACTTAGAAAAACCAATTTAAAAGTTGAAACTGCACTTGCGCAATACAATATGGCAATTTCGGCACAAAAACTTAACGATTTTCGCTCGGCTGCCGGATATTTAGACAGAGGTTTGGAAATTGCAGTCGCAGAAAAGTCAATCGAGTTGCAATTGCAATTCTACAAAGCACGCTACATGCTTTACACGGCTTGGAATAAAAACGACATTGCCTTGCAAAATTTGGCAAAATACACCGCTTTGCGCGACATAGATTTCGACAGCAAATATGCCGAAGTGAAAATTTTACGCCGAAATTTCAATACAAATACACATCATCTTGCCGTAAACGACTCCGCCAAAGCCCTTACAAAAGAAGATATTTTGCAATTAGAAAATGAATTTATCAAACACGAAGCTCAACTTTCGCAAACTTCCGATGAACTTAACCGACTGAAAACCACAAGAAATAGAGCAAATTTTGCCTTCGGATTCTTAATTATCGCTATGCTCGGTGCCGGTGTAGTCGTTTTTTATCGTAACAATCTGAAATTCCGCCGTGCAAAATCTCAACTTGAAGTGCAAGCCGACCTGCTCGAACAAGCCACCGAATTGATTTCTACAAAAAATACACAAATTATCGAAAGCATCACCTACGCGCGCCGCATTCAGGATTCCATCTTGATTCCCGAGCGCGAAATTCGCAAACATTTGCCCGATGCGTTTGTGTTTTATCAACCCAAAGAAATTGTCAGCGGCGATTTTTATTGGTTCTCCAAAATTGAAGACGAATACGTGCTCGCAGCCATTGATTGCAGCGGACACGGCGTGCCCGGCGCGTTTATGTCCATGATTGGCTACTCACTTTTGAACGAAATTGTAAACGAAAAACGCATCACAAAACCCGACCGCGTGTTGAAACATTTGCATATCGGCGTAATGGCTGCTTTACAAAATGCAGGTTCGGACTCCTCGGCAGACGACGGCATGGACATGTCGCTTTGCACGATAAATACACGTTTGAAACGTTTCCAATTTGCAGGCGCGAAAAACCACCTCTATGTTTTGCAAGGCGATAAATTGAAAGTTTTGAAAGCAAACTTGCACACCGTCGGCGGACGTCCGCTGCGCGACGACATTAAAGTTGAGTTTACTTCGTATGACTTTATGTACGACGAAAAAACAAGTATTTACATGCTTTCCGACGGCTATTTCGACCAATTCGGCGGCATTGAAGACACGAAATTTAACTCCAAACGCTTCAAAAAATTGTTAATCGACAACCGCCACTTGCCCATGATTGAGCAAAAAGAAGTCATACGTCAAACCCTTGCCGATTGGAAAGGCGACCGTGAGCAAGTGGATGACATTCTGGTACTTGGCGTGAAATTGGATTAGTTTTTTGCCGGAAAAATTGTTGTAATTTTTAAGCTAATTTTCTGTTTAACAATTCGTTTTCTTTTGTTAAATATCTTAACTCGTTACAATAGAAATTCCATTTATCGTAAATCGGTAAATTTTGTTCCATTGTTAGCTTTGTAGCAAGTTTACTTTGAGAAACTCGATAAAAAAACACTTCTTTTTCAGCATTTGGTTTGCTTGATTTTATTATAAATTCAAGATTTAAATCGTCTCGTTTTTGTTTTGCCAAATCCGAAATCAATCCTAATACAGTTATATCACCGTTTATTTTTGTAATTTGCAATAACTTATAGATATTTATTTTATCAACATTACGAATCATCCAATCTAACAAAATCCAAGTTAAACGCCCCGAGTATCTGCAAAATTTGGTTGTTTCTGCAATCAAATTCTCAATATCAATCGTTTCGGTTTGCCTGACATCGGAAACTAAAACTTTACTGTCGAATTTATTCCAATATTGGAATAATATATCTAATTTATCTTCCATTCCTGTTCTTCTAAAAAATATTGTATTTTTTGTGACCAATCCGGTCGTATTTTGTTAATATAGTGCATATTATTGATTACGATTTGTTTGTCGGCAGCAGTCAATTGAGGTAATAAAACTTCAATATCTTCTAAATCTTGTTCGCGCAGTGCAATAATTTTCATAATTAGTTGTTCTGCAATTCCTAAAACAAAAATTTCAATATTACTTAAATCGAATTCAAGTTTTGTAATACGTTTATGAAAATCGGGCGGCAAAATAAATGCGAAACCTTTGACGCTGTCGTTCAACCAATCATCGTCTAATTCAAATTTATCGGCAACAATTTTTGCGGCGTTCTTAATTTCTCGCAAATTATCACCCTCTAAAATAGCGTCCACATCTCTTGTTGCGCGCGTAGCTCCGAAATGAATTATCATTGCCGCT
>DYSM01000409.1 GCA_020718265.1 Draconibacterium orientale
TTTTTTTACCGAAAATCTGTAAAACCAGCCTTTTTCGCGGTTAATGGTGTGTTTCTGTCGCTTTTCGGGTTGTTTTGCGAACTCCTTTTTTCACCCCGCACTTCGTACGGGGTGAAAAATATTCAACACCTTCGGTGTTATTAGACCTGAAAACTTAAATCGGAAAGTAGAAATATTCAAGAGTTCAGTATAAAAAGTCATTATTTTAAATTACTGATAATCATTTCTGTATCTTTGGCAATAACGAGTTCTTCGTCTGTCGGAATAACCAACACGCGCACTTTACTGCCGTCTGTGCTTACGTCTGCTTCTTTGCCGCGCACTTTGTTTTTTTCGTTGTCCACGGTAATGCCCATGAAATCGAGTTCGGAACAAATGGCTTGGCGCATTGAAGCTGAGTTTTCGCCGATTCCGCCTGTGAATACGAGCACATCCACACCGCCCATAGCTGCGGCATACGCACCAACGTATTTTGTAACGCGATACGCATACATGTCTAAGCCGAGTTTAGCGCGTTCGTTTCCGGCGTTTGCTGCGTTTTCAATCTCGCGCATATCGGACGACACGCCGGTGATACCGAGCATTCCGCTGAATTTGTTTACGAGTGTGGAAACAGCGTCATACGTTATTTCCTCTTTTCCCATGATAAAGGTAACGGCTCCGGCATCCAAATCGCCTGTGCGTGTACCCATAATTAAGCCTTCAACGGGCGTGAATCCCATGGAGGTGTCCACGGAATCGCCGTATTTTATCGCGTCCACCGATGCGCCGTTGCCTAAGTGACAGGAAATGACTTTTATGGTTTTCGGGTCGGCGTTCAGCATGGCGCAAGCGCGAGAGAAAACATAACGGTGACTTGTTCCGTGAAAACCGTATCGTCGAATTTTGTATTTGGTGTAAAGCGTGTAAGGAATGCCGTACATGTAGGCTTTTGCAGGCATGGTTTGGTGGAAAGCTGTATCGAACACGGCAACTTGCGGTACGCCGGGCAACAGACTTTGCATGGCGTAAATGCCTTTCAGGTTTGCCGGATTGTGCAAAGGTGCGAGTTCGCTTGTTTTTTCGAGCACTTTGATAACTTTATCTTCGATGTAAACACTTCCGCTAAAATCTTCGCCGCCGTGTACAACGCGATGTCCGACTGCATTAATTTCGGATAAGGTTTGAATAACACCGTGGTTTGCACTCACGAGCACGCCAAGCACATATTCGATACCGATTTTATGGTCTAAAATTTCGCCGACGAGTTTTACGTTCTCGCCGTTCGGTTTATCTATTTTCAAAAAAGAACCTTTCATGCCCACTTTTTCAACAATACCTTTTGCAAGTACGCGATTTCCTATGGTATCAAAAAGTTCGTATTTTATGGATGAGCTTCCGCTGTTTAGAACTAATATGTTCATAATGTTTTGATATTCTTATGGATGTAAAAAAGAAAGAGTTATATTTTTTGCCGAACGGATTTAATTACGTTTCGGACATTCGCCGCCCTTCTTGGATTGGTCGTCGAGGCGGTGTCCGTTTTCATCGTATTTATAGAATCCTTCGCAGGTTTTTCGTCCGTAATGTTGTCCGCGCACAAGCTTACGCAGAATCGGCGACGGTTTGTATTTCATATCGCCAAATTCGTTATAAAGGTCATCCATCCAACGTACTACGCGGTCGAGCCCAATTTTATCCGCCATTTCAAACGGTCCGTAAGGCAGGGTTAAACCCGTTTTTGTAACAAAGTCAATTTCTTCCTTCGAGCAAACGCCTTCCATGAGCAAGTCGCAAGCCTCACTAATAAGCACAACGGCGAGGCGCACGCTCACGAGTCCGGGCGATTCTTCCACGGCAACGGGGTCTCGGTTGATTAGCGTAGTAAAACGGCGTACTTGTTTGCACACATCTTCTGTCGTGTACATACTTCTGACAACTTCCACTAAACTTGCAGAATTGAACGTTGTTGAAAAGTGCATACTCACGCAACGATCTTTGTATTTTAATACCGATGCAAGTTCTGTTATAATAGTTGTAGATGTGTTAGTTGCAATAATTGTATCGCGGCTTACATGTTCTTCAATATTTTTGAAGATACTTTTTCTGATTTCAGGACCTTTCTCGTGACGAGGTGTAAGTGTGGACTCGATTACCAAATCGCAATTGCGTAAGTTATTATAGTCCAAGGTTCCGCGAATGCGCGAGAGCACCAATTTCTTCTCGCTTTCGGTCATCCCCCAGCGATTTATTTCCACATCGAGAGCTTCTGCCATATCGTACATGGCTTTGTCTATTCGGTCTTGCGAGATGTCGAGAAATACAACATCAATGCCCCGTTTTGCAATGAGTAATACAATGCGTTGCCCTGTGGAGCCGCAGCCCACAATACCGACTTCGGAAAACTCGACTCTTGTTTTATCTTTTTGATTTAAAGCATATTGTTCTATGCGTTCTGTTATTGGTTCTGCCATAATTTTTTTTGTTAAATATGAGAT
>DYSM01000410.1 GCA_020718265.1 Draconibacterium orientale
CACTGATAATCAGGCATATAGGTTGTTTAGCTAAAATAAAACAGGCTTTTTAGACAGGACTCTTAAATCGAATTTCAATAGAATTTCTGAAAACATTCGGAACGAAATTTCGCTATATCGTAAAGAACTTCAACAAGTTATAAGTTTTCTTACACAATACTCCGTTAATATAACAGAACGAATGTTCATCTTTAATTCTATTTTGTGATTTTTTATAAAATCGTGCAAATTTAGACCAAAATATTGCAAAAAATGCTGATTTTTGTCGTTATTTTTGATTTTTTTTCGATTTTCAAAAAAAAATCGTTCCGAAAAATTTCTGCTTCGGAACGATTCTGTTCAGATAATCGCGCTAAGAATTTTAATTTTTAATGACTTTTATTGTCTCAACTTGTGATTTTGTAGTAATTACTGCAAAATACATTCCTGCATTAAGTCCTTTGCCGGCTATTGTGTATGATTTTTTATTTACGTTTTCGGAAACAATTTTCTTTCCTGAAATGTCAAATAACTCAACTTTTTCAATTGTTGTGTTTGAATTTACTATCCAATTGTTTGTAGTCGGGTTTGGCAATACCTGAATTTGATTTTCTGCCGTTTCTGAAATACCTGTTGACGGCGTGAAGGCATACGCTGCGGTTGTTCGGTTGAATGTAACATTGTAAGTTCCGGCTGTTACCGGGATGTTACTCGCACTGTTTGAAACACCTGTTCCTGTTGGGAAAGCTGTGCCTCCCCAGTTTGTACCCCAATCCTGATTGGCTCTAAACTTCACTTCTCCGGTTGTAAATATTTGATTTTGAAGTGTGTAATTTTCATTATCGGTAGATGTCATCATCACATCGGTACCCCAACCGGAAAGAGCTGTTCCTATCAAACTAATCGTAACCGGAATCTCATCCGGACCATCTGGAATTGTGATTGTTTTTTTTGACCAAACGGCATAATCAGTTCCGGAAGTGTTAAGAAACCAACCTGAACCGCTTGGCGACCAATCGCCGGGTCCTATTTTGACGGCAACAGTTGCGTCCGTACCATAAGAGGGGCTGATATATGCGGCATACTTACCTCCTGCTTCTACGATATTAACAGAACTCCATGCATTGATTCCGTTTTGTTTTCTCACGCCCATCAAGTAATTAATAGCGTCCTGATTATCGGGGTATGTTCTCGTTTCATCATCTTTGGTATAAGTTCCTCCGAAATAATGCGGTGCCCACACACAAGGAATTCCGGGATGTGTTAAAATATACGCATAGCCTCTCATGACGGCATCGCCGTATGGCGCACCAAATTTTACAAACGTATCATGGTTATCCACAAATGTTACTGCTTTGTCGTCATATCCGTATTGACCGGCTAAACCGGGCATTTTGCCTCCGGAGTTCAAACCGCCGTAGGAGTTGTTTGAATTAACAGCGTTAGCAAGTGCATTATAATTTGCAAAGTCAAAAGCTCCGGAAGTACTGTTAGCACTGTATTCGGCTGTACCGTTTACCCAGCCCTTCAATAAGTCAACATTACTGTCGAAATATTCACCGACAGAATAATACGGTCTCGAATGGTCGATATACATCCCGAAATACCACGAGTCGAAACCTTTGGCAACGTCCCATCTCCATCCTTTGAAACCTTTTGCTTCAAGCTTATCAAGGTATTCTTTAATTCCGTTTTGAACAGTTGTATTGGTATGGTCAAGGTCTCTTGCTCCGCTGAAGTCTTCACCGGTATCATTAGCTCCTAAGTCTCCTGCTGTAACACCTGAGCCGGACGCCGGATTTGCAGTCCAACCGCCGTCATCGTTCACGCAGATTGTATTTGTAGGCCAAGTCGGTTCTGTAAAGTCCACCCAACCGGTTGTTCCGCCTCTGTGGTTCACAACAATGTCTGCAATCGGATACATTTGCAAATTGTTATAGGTCGTAAGCATCGTATTTAATTGAGCCTCACTACCCCAACTTGTGTATGAAAAATTATACAATTTTGTAGGTATGTAACCAACTCCTCCGGTTGATTGACTTGCCGGCGGAAACCACATCATATCTACGCCGGCTTCGCTGAGGTAGCTTGCCATTCCGTTGTAGTAGTTGTAAAAACCGCCTGCATTTGTAATTCTCGGCTGCTGATGTTCATCCCATCCGAACGTTTGCATCATAATGTCATTTTTTTGGTCAGTGTCTTTGACTGCATTTTGTGCAGACAAGAGATTAATCCCAAACATTCCTATCACAAAAAGTGATAGGAATCGCTTAAATCGTAGTTGTGTGATCATACGTGAAATATTTTAAAACAATTAAAGAGTAAGGTCTAAAAACTTTTTTTTTCAGACACACAAAGATACACAATAAAACATAAAAAAAGGCAAATTTCTAAAAAAAAAATACGCAATCGTTTGCGTACGGCGGATTTGACACGTTTTCATGTATGAGTCCGGTCTAAAAAGCCTGTTTTATTTTAGCTAAACAATCTAT
>DYSM01000411.1:0-1085 GCA_020718265.1 Draconibacterium orientale
AAACTGACTTCGTTCGATGTTGCATTTAGCCTTTTCAAAGGGTAACAATAATCGGACGAAGTTTGTTTATATTAGATTTAAGACATCAGATTACAGATAACAGAATATAAATTATTGATAATCTATATTTTAGACTTCAAACTTGTAATCCTTTTTATTCGATTTAATATAATATCAATTCTGCGCTGTTCGAGACAAATTAGACTAACAACGGTATAAAATTTCACGTTTTTAACATTTTTTTTGGAATAAATTGATAAACAATATTTTAAACCACAAAGTCGCAAAGTTAAAATTCGAAGCTTTTTCAGTATAAAACAAAACCAAAAATGATTTCAACCCAACTATACCACACGCCTTTGGGCGATATGCTCGCCGGATTTTCTGAAAAAGGCTTATGCTTTTTGGAATTTTTGGACAACGAACCTGTTGAAGCGATGATACTTCGATTCCAAAAACGCTTTTCGGAAATTGTGATTCTGAATAAAACCGTATCTTCGCAGAATTTAGAAACAGAATTAAAACTATATTTTGAACGAAAACTCATTGATTTTCAAGTTGATATAGATTTGCGCGGCACGGAATTTCAAACGCACGTTTGGGAAAGTCTGCGCCAAATACCTTACGGCAAAACTTGGACGTATGCACAACAAGCGGAATATCTCGGAAATTTGAAAGCTATTCGCGCATCAGCATCCGCCAACGGAAAAAATCCCATAGCCATAGTTGTGCCGTGCCACAGAGTTATCGGCAAAAACGGCTCGCTTACGGGCTATGCCGGCGGATTGCATCGCAAAGCTTTTTTGCTAAATTTGGAGTCGAACTCTGCTTTGTTTTCTGAAATTTAGTATATTTATAGCCAAAATCGAATACATTTTCGCATAATAACCCTTTAAGTTTGTAAAGTTATAAAGTAAATAGCTAATTATCTGCTTTTTATAAAACACAAATAACCGTATTATTTCCTAACAGTTCACTAATAATCTAAAAATGAAACAGTTAAAAAAAACACTCTTACTTATTGTCATCGTATTTGCTCTGCGCAGTTTTTCAGGCTGTGTCAATTGCGACTGTTCCGACTATGC
>DYSM01000411.1:1185-2459 GCA_020718265.1 Draconibacterium orientale
CAATCCATAGAAACAATTTCGATACGCACTTTGTATGATATCAACGAAACGGCAAAGGCTAACAGCGAAGTTTCAAATCTTTTTGTTGCACATTCGAGCGATTCATACGAACCTGAAAATTTGTATTTAACCCTCGACGAACTTTATCCCAAAATTAATAATCAAACAAAAACAGCTAACTATCAGGAGTTTAACTTGTTTCTGACCGAACCTGTCCTCAACGATAAAGCGCAATTTATTATCAACGTAAAACTTTCCGATGACCGGGTACTTTCGGATACGACCAACTTAATCACGATAATTAACTTAAAATGAAACAGTTATACTTGGCGTTAATGCTTCTGATGAGTTTGTCTCAGCAGCAGCTTTTCGCACAAAATTCTGTCATAAAAAGCTACAAAACAGCACTATACTTCGGAGCACGAAACGACACGCGCGACAGTTTGCCGAATACCGCAGACTTGGATTTTGCCAATTATTTGGATGAATCGACCGAATATCCGGCGTTTCATTACCTCGGATTGTCGTCGCAGGTTGTGTTTCAGAACGGCTTTGAAACGTACGTGAGACTTGATTTTTTGGATTCACCTTTCGATATTGAGCTGACAACACGCTATTTTCCGACAAAACATTTAGGACTAAATGCTTCATTTTCAATACGAAACTATTATTCCGGCGATTTTACGGCTTTCCACAGAATTAACGACCCCGATTTGTTTTGCATAACAGAATCGAATTACACAGCGGCACATTTGTCCGACAGAGAATTTAGTTTGGGAGTAAATGTCATGTTAAATTTTTGGCGCATTCGGAGCACTGCGAACCTCAATGCCGGATACTCAGCGTTCAAACCGATTTCCGAACGGATAGAGCAAAAGCAAACCAACGGAAATTTCAGACGTAACGTAAGTTATGATACAAAACTCAATTTTGATTTTTTTGTATATCCGCAATTTGAATTTAATTTTGATTTGATAAAATTTAAAACGTCCGCACTCGGATTACAATTTAAGACATCCTATTTTCTTACCCAAAAATCAATCGACTATACACGAACCATCGCAGCGTGGACAGCAAACAACCAAACGATACAACATATTGATAACCCGAAACATAACCTCAGTTCGATAACATTTGATTTTGGTTTATTTCTGCGCAAGGGCTACTGAAACAGGTCGAATAAGAAAAATTCAGTTTTTGTAAGAAAACTTGTAAACAGTGTTTGTAAGAAAACCCAGAACTCATTGAAATACTTAATGTTATAGTGATTTTTT
>DYSM01000412.1 GCA_020718265.1 Draconibacterium orientale
ACTGTTCACTGTTCACTGTTCACTGTTTACTGTCCACTGTTTACTATTCGTTGTTAAAAAGTCGTAAAACCCGTGTCCGGAGACATAAAGTCGTGTGCTGTGTGCAATTTGTTCGAAATTATAATCAATCACGCCGGCTTCCTGCAATTTGTGTATGATTCGATGTTCCAAAGTTCCGATTTTTCCGTCGATTACAAAACCGATAATCAGCAGTTGTCCAATACCTTCGCGCACGTCGGGCGATGCGGCGACAAGTTTTTCAAAATAATTTTCCGAGATTTGATGCTCGGCTTTTGGCGGAATGCCGAACATGGTCAGTAAATGTTTGGCGTAAATGTAATCCGTTGCGTGATACGTTTTTTTTGTAATGGCAATATATTCTAAACTATCATATATCAAAGACTTAAACTCGCCATTGTGTGAAAATCGCTGATAAAACAACAAGCCCGAAGTGCGCATCATGTCGTCGGTCATCATGCGCATTTTAATTTTTCGGAAAACCACGGCAGACGCATACGCATTCCAAAAGGCATAAATCGGAACTGCCGCTAAATCAACGACTTCGCGCAAAGCAAAGCGTCCTAAAATTCGTTTTACCAAAATTCTGAACACAAAATTACTCGCAAACGCTTTGAACCTAAAAAAAAGCAAAAGCGCGAACATTCCGGCTTTGGACATTTTTTGGAACGGATTGATTCCTATTTCCGAAAATTTCTTTTTTTCTTTACCTAAACCAATGTAAATCAACTCCTTGCCTTCGGTATCCATCGCATCAAACGGTTGGTCGGGCGGAAAGCCAAAAAGTACGGCAACGCCGCTTACAGCCTTAATGTCCAACAACGTGAGCAAATAAATTTCTATTGCAACAAGCACAATTCCGTAAAAAAATTCAGTCCAAGAAATCTCTACACTAAATTTTGTAAACGGAATCGCAAAATCTTTACCTTTAAAAAATTCAGGAAACATGTATTGCGGAATATACAAAAGCAATACTCCGAGTGCGCCGTAAAGTGCTGATAATAAAATAGTTCTGCGCCTCAAAGCATCAAGCCGTTGCGAGCGTTCGCGCGGACTTAGGCGTACGTCAGACTTGTGCCCTTGCGTTAAGCGTTTGAAATATGCAAACGCAGCATCGTCCGTAAAATCGCCCAGATTTTGCGGGAATTTGCGCAGTGTGATATTTGCTTTTTTCTTGGGCAAAACAGTTTTCTTTTGCGCAAATATAAAAAAAATTACTCAAAATGAAACGACAACATAAACATTCGACTTTTCATATACGCGGCACTCGTGGTGTACATTGTGTTATCTTGTTGCATAATGTCCAACACTCCTACCCCGTATTTAATTTCGGGCGAAAATTTAAAATACGTTGTGTAAATATCCAAACCAATGCCGACTTCTGCAAGCAAATCATACGGTTTCAGGCGAATTTGAGGCTTGTTGGGTTGAATATATTCCTTCTTTAGGATATGAACAGGGTCGATTTTAGGGTTAATTCCTCCCAAAACATAAACTCGGTAATTGTTCACGCGCGTAGATTTGTATTTAATAGAAAGCGGTAACTCCATGAAAGTGGATGAGATAGGCATGGTGTAATTGATAAACGCAGGGTCTTGACCTTCAATTTTTTTGAGAATTGTGTAATCCAAATCGCGCTGATTGAAACTTGCATAAAGCAGTAAGCGCAAATCGAAATTTTCGCCCAAATGCACGTTTGAAATTGCTCCAAACTGAAAACCAACATTTTGGTGGGCTTCAATACTGTAAATTTGAAAATCTTCGTTCCAAAAAATATCCGAATTGCGGATACTGAAATCGCCGCTGTTAAAACCGACAGTGTAACCTAAATGGAAATCATCTTTATCATATTTACGCAAATTCTGAACTTTCGGGCTCGGATTTTGTGCGAAAATCGAGCCATTGAAACTAAGACATAAAACACAGATTATCAAGACTTTAATATATGATATCATCGTTTTCAAAACCAAGAAATGAGTACTAAAAGAACCTACAAATATCGAAATTATAAACTTAAAAAAACGAAAAAAAGTATTTTTCCGGCAAAATGAGTGATTCAAGTTCGTAAATTAGTTCTGTTTAGTGTTTGTAAGAAAACGTTTAAATCTTTGATATTATGTAAATTACAGCCTTTTTTTTCAATCGAATGTTTTGTTATTTAGTGCCATTCACCGGTCAAAACGTAGTCGTTCTGTGTTTTTTTAGTTTCAATCGAATTTCTACTGTATTTCTACAGAATTTCTTTAAACTTTCAAGTAGAACTATCTCTATAACATTTAGTATATCATTGTGTTATGAGTATTTTTTTAAGCGATAAACAAGCATTTGACTGTTTTTGCAATATTTTCAGAATGAAATACACCTACGATTTTTAGCTTGAATTTTCCGAACATTCGGTTTAAAAATCTTTTTTGTACAGAAAAGAAATAAAAACGAC
>DYSM01000413.1 GCA_020718265.1 Draconibacterium orientale
CAGAAATATGTTAATTCATCTAAAAAAATCGTTTCGTATAAACAAATACACTATTTTCGTACTTCTAATTGAATTTTTTTAGACATGAAAAGTAAAATCTTCGCCATAATCGCCATTTTCACAGCCATAGCCACAACCGGTTTTGTATCGCATCGGCTGAACGACATCGAAAAAAACAAAATCATCATGGAAACCATGATGGCAAGTTTAGACCAAATGCACTTCGAGAAACACACGTTGGACAACGATTTTTCTGAAAAAGTGTTCAAACAATTCGTAGAGAACCTCGATTATCGCAAAATATTTCTTTTGCAGGAAGATATTGATGCGATGACAAAGTTCAAATATAAAATTGACGATGAGATACAAGGTAAGTCATTCGACCTCTTTTATTTAGCGCAAGATATTTATTTCAAACGCATTGCCGAAGCCGAAAAGTATTTTCAGGAAGCTTTGAAAAAACCGTTCGATTTTACAACAAACGAAGTTATTGAAACCGACGGCGAAAAGCTTGCGTATGCCAAAGACAAAAAAGAGCTTAAAGAACGCTGGCGTTTGCTCATGAAATATACCGTGATGACCAAACTTGCCACAAAACTTGATGTGCAGGAAGACAGCACCGTAAAAATCGAAACCGATTCTGTGCCCAAAACATTTACCGAATTGGAAGAAAAATCGCGCGCCGATGTGCTGAAAACTTACAACGATTGGCATCACCGCCTTGTAAAAACCGATGAGCACGATTTGTTAAGTTTTTATTTGAATGCCATAGCGGCGTATTTCGACCCGCACACGCAATATTTCCCACCGGAAGATAAAGAAAATTTCGATATTTCGATGTCCGGAAAATTAGAAGGTATCGGCGCAACACTCTCGCAAGCAAATGCTTACATCAAAGTTGAGCAAATAGTGCCGGGCAGTCCGTGCTGGAAACAAGGCGAACTCGAAGTGGGCGACCTCATTCTGAAAGTAGCTCAAGCCTCCGCCGAACCCGTCGATGTGGTGGACATGCGCCTTGATGATGCCATAAAAATGATTCGCGGAAAAAAAGGCACCGAAGTGCGCCTGACCGTGAAAAAAGCCGACGGAACCATAAAAATTATTCCGATTGTGCGCGATGAAGTGATTATTGACGAAACTTACGCCAAATCTGCAATTGTAAAAAATCCAAAAACGGGCGAACGCATCGGATACATCTATCTGCCAAAGTTTTATGCCGATTTTAACGACTCCAAAGGTCGCCGCTGCGCCAAAGATATTGCCGATGAAATTAAGAAATTAAAACAAGATAATATTTCCGGAATCGTGCTGGATTTGCGCAACAACGGCGGCGGTTCGCTCACGGATGTTGTCGATATGGTTGGCTTATTTATTGAGCAAGGTCCTGTGGTACAGGTGAAAGCGCGTTACGCCGAGCCGCAAGTGATGCGCGATTCGGACAAAAATGTGCTCTACGACGGTCCGCTCGCCGTGATGGTCAATGAGTTCAGTGCCTCGGCTTCCGAAATTTTGGCTGCTGCTGTGCAGGATTACGGGCGCGGTGTAATTGTGGGCAGTACGCATACGTTTGGCAAAGGCTCCGTGCAGCGTTTCGTGCCGTTCGACCAAATGGTTCGCGGACACGATGATATAAAACCTTTGGGCGATTTGAAAATCACAACCCAAAAATTTTATCGCATAAACGGCGGCACCACGCAACTCGAAGGCGTGAAATCCGACATCGTGTTGCCCGATGCTTACTCGAAACTGGATATGGGCGAAAAAGACTTGGATAATCCGCTCAAATGGGACGAAATTTTACGTGCCGATTATCAAAAATCTGCTCTTAAAATTGACTTTGAAGCACTGAAACGCAATAGTAATCAGCGTGTTTTGGCTGATACAAGTTTTCAATTTGTGAATTCGTATGCCGATTTTATGAAACAGGAAAACGATGAAACAACCGACGTGTTGAATTTGGAAAAATATCGTGCAAAACAGAAAGAAAATTCGCAAAAAAGCAAACGCTATCGTAACGTTATAAAACGGTCATCGGAGTTTGGTTTTCAAGCACTTAAAGCGGATTCGGCAACGATTTACGGCGATACAATTCAAACAGAACGATTTGTGCGTTGGCAAAAAGAACTCACAAAAGATATATACATCCACGAAACCGTGAAAATTGTTTCGGAAATGAAATAACGTCCGTTTTGCCATGGTCGGAAAATGTGTAACTAATTGATTTTGTGTAAATTGATTTTTAAAATCGAATAATAATTTTTATAATTAAGTGAGAAAACATTCGATTGAGCAATAGGCTCAAATTTGCACAAAATCAGATATTTATATCTTCTACTGTCAATACTTGACAGTAGAGTTCTCTGCATCACTTCAAAACGCAAAACAACTTTCGGATTAATGAGTTCGGTATAAAAAGTCATAAAGTTGAAAGTTTGTAAAGTTAAATTACTG
>DYSM01000414.1 GCA_020718265.1 Draconibacterium orientale
ATATATTTTCCGTAACCTTTGTTTATCAATACTTTATCATTTTGGATTGAAACTTTTCCGCGCATGATGACGGTTTCGCATTTTCCGGTAAGTTCGTGTCCTTCGTACGCCGAATAATCGCAATGATGATGGTGTGTTTGAGCCGAAATAGTATGTTTTTTTTCGGTGTCGAAAATCACAATATCCGCATCGGAACCCACGGCGATTGTGCCTTTTTGCGGGAACATACCGAAGATTTTTGCCGATGAAGTTGAAGTCAAATCTACAAACTTATTGAGCGTGATTTTATGTTTGGCAACACCTTCCGAATACATCAAATCCAAGCGATGTTCGATGCCGGGCGCGCCGTTCGGAATTTTCGAGAAATCGTCTTTGCCTCGCAATTTTTCGTCCCACATAAACGGACAATGGTCTGTCGCAACGGTTTGGATAACACCTTGATTTACAGCCGTCCACAACGCTGTTTGGTCTTTCTTTTCGCGTATCGGCGGACTCATTACCCACTTGGCACTTTCGATGCCTTTGTTGTAAACCGATGCGTCCAAAACCAAATATTGCACGCAAGTTTCGGCAAACACTTTTTGATTTCGTCGGGCGGTCATGCGCACTTTGTCCACGGCATCCGCGCTGGTCATGTGCACCACATACGAGTTCACGCCGGTTTGATGCGCCATATCCACAAATCGCCCCGTAGCCTCACTTTCCGTAATTTCCGGCTGCGACAAATAATGGTAAAGCGGAGACGAATTTCCGGCTTTGAGGTTCTTAGCAACCAAGTAATCAATCACTTCGCCGTTTGTGGCGTGAGTGGTTACGATGCCGTCGTATTTTTTCACTTCCTCCATGAGTCCGACCATTTGTTTGTCGTCAATCATGAGCGAATTTTTGTAAGCCATGAAAGTTTTAAACGAAGTAATGCCTTCATTTTCAACCATTTCTTTGATTTCGGCTTTTGTATTTTCATTAAAATCCGTAACCGCAATATGGAAGGCATAATCGCCGTAGCAATTGTTTTTTGCGCGTCCGTGCCACTCGTCCAACGCTTTGCGGAGCGATTCTCCGCGCGATTGGATGACGAAATCAATCACCGTAGTTGTGCCTCCGTGCATTGCCGCAAGCGTGCCGGTTTCGTAATTGTCGCTCGAAAACGAACCCATAAACGGCATTTCCAAATGCACATGCGGGTCTATTCCGCCAGGAAACACGAGTTTTCCTGTCGCGTCAATGACTTCATCCGCACTGACATTCAGATTCTTACCGATTTGCGCTACGGTTTCGTTTTCAATATAAATATCGGCAACGTAATCGTCGGTCGCCGTTACAATTCTTCCGTTTTTAATAAGTATCGACATGGTATTTTGATTTGATGATTTGATGATTAGATAATTTGGTGATGTGATGATTTGGAAATTATTTTATTGCCTCAATCCATTTTATGATAAATATAGGACAATTTGTCAAATCAAATTGACTGAAAATTTCTTTCCAAGTTATTGTTTCTGCACTTGTAGATTCAACTGTTTTATTTTTAACGAGATAGTAAAATTTTGTATCATAACCTAATAAATCTTCCAAAATCATTTTTTGTAATTCAGTTTGGGCTACTTTTTTTAGTCCACGTTTATTAAATGTTTCAATCTCATCAGGTTTAGAAGGATAAAGACCTTCTCCGCTTTCGTATTTGGCTTCGATGCAAATTGCTGTGGCTTTTGAAGTATGTAGCACAATATCCGGTTTTGCGTTGAAACACCATTTGAATTTTGTTATGTTCAGAAAATCAGTATTGTCTTTAATGTTTTCGTTGTATTTTTTTATGCTCCAATTACTCGGACTTTGGATATAATCGTGCGAAGGTTTTGGAACAGCACCAAAATATTCATTAAATTCAAAAACAGAACGCGAATTTAAAAATTCTTTATTACTGATATCAAGAAAATTAAGAATGAAATCTCGTTTCTTTTTATTTGTTTTATCTCTGTCTGCCTCCTTTATTTCTGCCCATAAATCTCTCAAAAATGAGTATTCAAAATAGATTGATACTTCTTCCAAGTTTAAAGACTTATCGTATTCAAGAAATTCGAAGAATTTAGTCAAGTTATTATTTATCAACAATGTATGATAAAAAATAGCCGCATAATTCCGCTCTTCCCGATTAATTTCAAAATATTCTTTTTCAAAATTTAGATACTCTCTTACGTTCATATTGCAATGATATTTTGTTTAGATTATTTACAAATTTTTCTAAAACTAATTCTTCTCAAACTCCTCATCCTCAAATACTTCGCCTAAATCCACTTCAAATTGTCCGTTAAAAATGTTTACAGGAATTTTGTCGTTACGGGTTTAACTTTGCCAAAGTTTGAAACTTTGGCAAAGTTTTAATTGTTTGTGAAAATAAATTTGTAAAATGTTTATTTTCATTGCGTTGTATGTATCACGGATTTGAAATC
>DYSM01000415.1 GCA_020718265.1 Draconibacterium orientale
AGTAATTTAACTTTACAAACTTTCAACTTTATGACTTTTTATACTGAACTCAATGTTTATTGCAAAAATAATAATTTTTTGTTCTAACCGACTAATTTTTCTTAAAACTTAGGACTGCAACCCTAAAATCTAATATCCAAAGTCCGAACTAAACCGCTATCAAATTTGTTATTTTGACGAAACTTTGTCATTTCGGACAAAAGTATGTTAAAAATGACTTTCCATCGTCCGATACGAACTGGAAACGTCAATCATTTTTTAGTATTTTGTTAGCCATTTAGAATTAATCTCAAATCCCATTTTTCTTCAAATAAGCAATCGCAAATCGAATTTTTCCGTAATCAATTTCCGCATTTAAGTGTTCAAAAATCGGTTTCAATTCCGCGCTGCCTTTGAGTTTAACGGCTTCTGCAATTCGCTGAATTTCAGCCATATTTACAATTTTTTCAATATCTAAATCCAAACCTTTTGCGTAGGCGGCGGCTAAGTGCGAGAGTATGGTTGTGGGTTTCAAATTACGTTCGGCGGCAATATTTTCGATACTTTTACCGTCTTTAAATAGCTCATAACTAAGCAGATATGCTGCACCGAGCACTTTTTCGCCTTCGGCAGATTTTTCTTTAATAAACAGAATAATTTCGTCCAAAAATCGCTGTCCGTATTTTAAAATTTTGTATTCGCCCATGCCGGTGATGTCGTCCAACTCGTCCAAAACGGTTGGTTTTTTCTGTGCCAAATCTTCCAACGTATTGTCGTTGAACACAATATACGGCGGAACACCTTGTTGGTCGGCAATGCTTTTGCGCAACACACGCAGGCGTTCAAACAGTTCGCCTTTGATGCGTTTGGTTTTGCTTTCGGGCTTCGCTTCTTTGGCTTCTGCAATACTTTCGGCTTTGCGTTTTTCGATTACGGCATGTTTCACAAGTTGAATTTTTTTGCCTTCAAACAATACGTCTTTACTCCGTTCGGTCAGTTTCAACACATGATTTTGGTCGTAAGCAATTTCGATTAAACCTTGGTGAAGTAGTTGAAGCATAATATGTTGCCAATCGGAAAAACTAATGTCTTTGCCAGTTCCGTAGGTTTTTATGGTGTGATAATTGTGTTCCAAAATTTCGTGCCTGTTCGAGCCACGCAGTACGTCAATCAACAAATTTACGCCCACATTTTCCTTTAAACGCGCCAACGCCGAGAGTGCTTTTTGCGCAACAATTGTGCCGTCGTACTGTTCGGGCGGATTTTTACACACATCGCAATTTCCGCAATCTTTGCCGGAATGTTCGCCGAAATAACTCAGCAACATACGCCGGCGGCAGGTTTGCGCCTCGGCAAAGTCTTGAATACGTTGCAATTTTGCAAGTTCAATTTCCTTGTTTCCGGCACCTTCTTCTATAAAACTTCGGTAAACCGCCACGTCCGCAAAGCTGTAAAACATTACGGTATCGCTCGGCAAACCGTCTCGTCCGGCGCGCCCTATCTCTTGGTAATAGCCTTCCATATTTTTGGGCATATTGTAATGAATCACCCAGCGCACGTTGGGTTTGTCGATGCCCATGCCGAACGCAATGGTGGCGCAAATAATCGGCACATCATCGCGAATAAACGCCTCCTGAATTTTGCTGCGCACTTGCGACGAAAACCCCGCGTGATATGCAGCAGCCTTGATGCCGGCAGCTTTGAGTTTTTCGGCAATTTGTTCGGTGGTTTTTCGGCTCAAACAGTAAATTATTCCGGACTGATTCGGTCGTTTTTCGATAAATTCCAAAATTCGAGTAAATCTGTTTTGTCCGGCAGAAACTTTTAGGCTGATATTGGGTCTGTCGAACGATGCGATGAAGGTTTTTGGCTCATTCAGAGCAAGTTGCGTTACAATGTCGCGTGCCGTAATTTTATCGGCGGTTGCGGTCAGTGCAATAATCGGAATGTTCGGAAATTCTTTTTTCAGGAATGAAAGTTGCGTGTATTCGGGACGAAAATCGTGTCCCCATTGCGAAATACAATGCGCTTCGTCGATGGCAAACAGGCTTACCGGCGTGGTTTTAAGCTGATTGTAAAAACTTTCCGAAAGCAACCGTTCGGGCGAAATATAAAGCAATTTGTAGTTTCCGTTTCTGAAATTTTCTTCTGTATCCGCTTGTTGCTCTGGTGTTTGTGAGCTGTTAAGAAATGCAGCTTCGATACCGTTTGCACGCAAACTTTCCACTTGGTCTTTCATAAGCGCAATGAGCGGCGACACCACAATTGCGGTTTCGGAGTTCAGCAAAGCCGGAATCTGAAACGTGAGCGATTTTCCGCCGCCTGTCGGCATAAGCACCAAACAATCAAGCTTTTGCATCACAGTTTCAATAATCTCCGCCTGCATCGGTCGAAATTCATCGTAGCCGTAATATTGTTTTAACAGGTGTTGTGCTTGGCTGGTATGGCTTATTTTCATTTAGATAA
>DYSM01000049.1:0-4376 GCA_020718265.1 Draconibacterium orientale
AGACAACAGACTCTAAAATATTGTAAGTCTATAATTTAGAAATCAATTATGTAATCGTTATTATTCGGTTTAATATAAGATATTAGATATTAGACAATAGATTTAGAAATATACTGAAAATGCTTAGAATTTTAACTTTGCGACTTTGTGCCTTTGTGGTTTAAAATATTGCTTATCTGTAAAATTTCATACCGTTGTTGGTATAACAACACAAATCAAACATCCGAAACTCTTTTTTTATATTTTTCCAACATGATTTTTTCAAATAATTCAACAGAGAATACCCCCGGAACGAGCAAATACACCAAATACGGTTTTGCACTTCTTCTTTTTATAGTGATATTTTTTAGCCAAGAAGCAATATCTCAAATCGTTACGCGCTTTTCGACCGATACGGAAACGCTTGTGGCAAAAGAACCTGCAATTTTTCCGGCGGATATGCTTTCGGACGACTATTTGCCTCAACTCAAAGGCAAGCGTGTGGCATTGTTGGCGAACAATACTGCAATGGTAGGAGACGTACATTTGCTTGATTTCCTGTTAAAAAACAAAATAAATGTTGTGCGTATTTTTGCGCCCGAACACGGTTTTCGCGGCGATGTGGACCGCGGCAAAAGTTTTGGTTCCTATACCGACGAAAAAACCGGCATTCGCGTAGAGCAAATGTTTGGACTTGACCGTAAACCCACCGCAGAGCAAGTGCTGGATATCGATATAGTTGTGTTTGATATTCAGGATGTTGGCGTGCGTTTTTACACCTACATCAGCAGTATGCACGTGATGATGGATGCATGCGCACAGTTCGGTGTCGAATTTATGGTGCTCGACCGCCCAAACCCGCTCGGCGATTACGTGGACGGACCGATTCGGCAGGAATCGCAAAAATCGTTTCTCGGAATGCACCCGATACCGCTTGTTCACGGACTGACCGTAGGCGAATTGGCGTTGATGATAAACGGCGAAGGTTGGCTGGAGTGCGGCAAACCTTGCTTACTTACCGTAATAAATGCCAAAAATTATACACATTCGCGCTTGTGGTCGCTACCCGTGAAACCGTCACCAAATTTGCCGAACGAAGTATCTGTGCGCTTGTATCCGTCGTTATGTTTGTTTGAAAGTACGCATGTGAGCATCGGTCGCGGAACGGATATTCCGTTTCAAATTATAGGATATCCCGAAGAAAAATTCGGAACATTTACCTTCGTTCCGCAAGACAAACCCGGAATGCAACTAAACCCCGAGCACGAAGGCAAAACCTGTTACGGCATCGATTTGCGTAATGTCTCTGTATCCGAAACTAAATTTACGCTTCGCTATTTTTTAGAGTTTGCCGATAAATTTCCGCGCCGCGCCGCTATGATTACAAACAAGCGATGGTTCAATCTTCTGGCAGGTAACGAACAGTTATACAAACAGATAACATCGGGAATGAGCGAAGCGGATATTCGCAATACCTGGCAAGCCGATTTAGACAAATACAAAATAATGCGAAAAAAATATCTGCTCTATCCGGATTTTGAATGAGTAATGCGTTGTCGTATGTTCTGCCTGCACCTTCATATCTGTTCTAAAACAGTTTTTTAAAAAAAAGCGACTTTAAAAAAAAAAATCAAATTCTTTCGTATATTTGCCTACCCAAACCATTGATACCTAAACATTCCGCAAACGTTTGTTTGCGATGTGTTTTTGCAAGAATATGAATAGCCCGATGATGCTATAATTTTGTAAATTATAACGTTACAGCTATGCATACAAAAAATCTACTTTCCGCAATTTTTCTCACATTTATTGTGAGCATGGGTGTGTATGCCCAAACACCTGCAACACCCGACCCAATCTCTGTGGTCAATAAGTGCGAGCAGTCCGTATTGTACCGAACCGCCGCACCTGCACAAGTTGTCTGGTACTGGCAGGGCACAACTGCTTTAGGCACGGATTTGTCCGATTCGAATCCGAGTTATACTGTTTCAACATCGGGCACATACTATTTACGAGCGTTTCATACAGTTTCGGGTGAATGGTCGGCTGCGAGTGCATCGGTCGTTGTCAATGTAGTGAGCAATCCTGTAGCTCCCTCGCCACCCGTAATTGTGAAAAATTGTGGGAATGTTACACTTACAGAAGTCTCAGCCCCTCTGGGTGTTTCGTATTTTTGGCAAACCTCAGCCACAGGTAAATCCGTTACCGGCGATGCGGATTCGGTAACTTACGAGGCGTTTAAATCCGGAGATGTCTATTCTCGTGCTCGGTTGGTTGATGCACCGTTTTGTTGGAGCGCAGTCCGAACCGATGCCGTAACCGTAAACGCCGTGCCCGATATGCCCACCGCATTATCGGCAACTGCCGTAACCGGCACAAGTTTTACGGCAAATTGGTCAACGGTTGTTGGTGCTTCGACTTATTTTTTAGATGTTTCCACAACAAGCAACTTTGCAGGCGGCACTTTTGTTCCCGAATACGAAAACCATAATGTCGGAAATGTTACAACACAAAATGTAACCGGGCTGACAAACGGCACGACCTATTATTACCGAGTAAGAGCACACGTCGGCACATGCACGAGCGTTAGTTCGAATACAATACCTGTTACTACGGTTTCGTGTAATCCGCAGCCGGAAATATATGTTATTGTCAACGATAACATTTTGGAAAACAGAAAAATGATTCCCGATTTTGAGTTAAATACCAAATTCGGGAATGTTCAGATTGAGCCCGATGAAGCCGTAACAAAATCGTTTGAAATTTTTAACAAAGGTGATGCCGATTTGATAATTATCAGCGCTAATTTCGATAATTCAACCGAAGTAAATAACTCGGTAGGTGATTTTACTTCCGACTTAGTTCCCGTTACAATTACTCAGGGATCGTTACACACGTTCAGTATTACATTTAATCCTTCTGCTATTGATAGCGAAGGTATCCAGAAGGAGATTGACTACATAATACAAACTAACGACCCCAAAAATGCCGAATACAGATTCAAACTCGGCGGATACAGCGTGGACAATCGTAACGGTCCGTCGTTTCTGGAAGGCACATTTGGCAATATCGGTGATTTCCGAATGACACACACACTTAAACACAGGGGCTTAACCAAGGCTGTTACAATTCCGGTGTACCGAGATGCAACGATGTATTTTCTTTTTCAGAATGCATTTAACACACCAAACAATTATGAGCCAGCTTGGGCTGGAGATGGAGCCAATGCTGTAAACAACTTTGTTAACTTTAATGTAAAACTTGTAGATAAAGCCAAATGGTGGAGTAATGCGGGACAGAATTGGACAACTTTAATTGTTCCGGATGATCAAAAAAAATTAAGAGCAAACTTCTCTACGGCTTATCACTATACTTTTATAACAAACCTAGAACACGGAGATGGTAAAGACCCGGATATTTCAATTCTGGAAACTCTCTATGAACCGACCCAAATACTTTCAGTAGTAAAACGAAACCCGTTTGTTTATGATGGTGATGTTACGACTATTGATGTAACAATAAGCAAACCGCTTGAGGGCAACGAACGCGCATACATACGCTATACAGCAGATAATTGGGGAACGAAACAATTTGTTCCGATTACTTTTACCGGAACAACGGGAGAGGCTGATATTCCTGCATCTGCAAACACAGACGGGACAACAGTCATCTACTATGCTCTTACAACCGAAAAATCTGACCCGCAAAACTGGGATATAGACTTTTATACTCTTGCTATTGACAACAACACAGGCAGTTCAAACTACGATTATACCGTTCTGCCCGTACCGACGTTGACGATAGCTGCTCTAAGTCCGATAACCGAAGGTGCTGAGGACGGCTCAATGCTAACCGCAACACTTTCTTCGGGCATATTTGCAACCCCACTTAATGTAAACGATTTTGAATTATTAAATTTACCCACCGGTGTTACAATAGGTAGTGTAACACAAGGTTGCAGAGCTAATCAGGTTTACATTACTTTGCAAGGAAATGCTACAACCGATTATGATGTTGATATCGCCGGAACGCAGCTAAATTTGGCACCCCAAGCTGTTTACGGTATCGGACATATTAAAAACGGACTTTCTGACATCGGAAATTTTTTTAAGGCAAAAGTAGAATCTGCCGAATTATTAACTACGGTTTGTCTTTCGGATGCTACAATTAATAATGCAGAAGTAACCCTTACACTTAAAAAGGAACGTTTTTCGGATATAAATTTAAACCCCG
Organism: Draconibacterium orientale; assembly: GCA_020718265.1. Taxonomy (GTDB): domain Bacteria; phylum Bacteroidota; class Bacteroidia; order Bacteroidales; family JAADGE01; genus DYOJ01. The sequence goes on from DYSM01000049.1 coordinate 4,213, forward strand.
CAAATTTTACTCTACATGCAGCTCCTGTCGGCGTTACAATCCAAAATGTTATTTTTCAGGATGCACAAACTGCAATTTTGGTTTTGGCACATAACGGCACATCGCCGGGCGGAACTTTCAATTTCAGTGTAACAATAAATCAAAATGAATTATTCGGAAACGCG
>DYSM01000049.1:4476-6946 GCA_020718265.1 Draconibacterium orientale
GCCGCAAGCGATAATACATCATTATACCAATACACAACCCCCTCAATTACTGCGGGTAACATGCTTACAGTAAGTGTTAGAACCCGTAATACGACAACAAGTTGTTTTAGTGCTTGGGCAGACGCAGATATTACGGCGTTTATCGTTCCTTCTGCAAGTTTAGCCGTTTCGGACGATGAGGTTTGCGAAGGCACGGATGCTGTGGTTACAATCACAACTTCTGAGAATTTGGTTGATTATGAAGCATTTATCGGCGGAACATCCGTTGCAACCGGAACCGGCGACGGCTCGAATTTGAATATCACCATTGACGATGCTGATTTAGCGTTGGGAAATAACACAATCACCTTAATTGCAGACAACGGCGACTGCCAAATCACGCTGACAGACAACGGTTTAGTTTCATTAAGTTCTAACTCAATAGCACCCACAGCAGCTGTTTCTTCCCAAAATAATTTTTGCATTGGAGATTTTGCAAATATCAGTTTATCGTATTCAGGCGGAAATTTAGGAACAGGTGCTGTTGCCACATGGTTTTCCGATGCTTCGATGACGAGTGTAATCGGAGCAGGAAGTCCTCTCGCGATTGATGCACCTATGACAACATCAACATATTATGTCTCATTTTCAGGTGTTTGTAATACAACAGCGGCAGTTCCTGTAACCGTAACATTAAACTCTGAATCTGTTGCTCCTGATTCTGCAACTCCTGATAAGAGTGGTTATTGCGAAGGAGATGAAACTAAGGTAACCCTTTCATACACCGGAGGCGACATGGGCGATGGTGCACAAGCGCAATGGTATGCAGATGCTTCGCTGACAACCTTGATGGGAACAGGTAATAATCTGGAAATCAATGCACCGGCAATGACATCAGAGTATTACGTTGTCTTAAGCGGAGTGTGTAATACTACACCCGCTGTTGTTGCCTCGGTTGAAGTCAATCATGTTCCGGATTTAGATATTTCTCCGGATACAACCATTGGTTTCGGGGCAAACGCAAATCTTTGGACATCAAACGAAACAGGTTATTCTTATGCTTGGACACCCGCCGCAACGTTGAGTAATTCTGAAATATACAACCCGATAGCTTCGCCGGCTGAAACGACTGAATATACGGTTGTTGTAACGTCTGAGCATGGATGTATTGCCGAAAAAACGGTAATCGTAACTGTCGAAGGCGAAATTGTCATCAATACAGGGTTCACGCCGAACGATGACGGATATAATGAAACTTGGGTGATTGAACAAATTGAATTCTTTGGAGAAAACGATGTTGAAATTTACAACCGACAAGGTGTTTTGGTGTATAAAACACATGCTTACAAAAACGATTGGAAAGGAACATACATGGATACTGACAAAAAACTTCCGGTCGGAACGTATTACTTTTTATTGAATTTGAACGATGGCACACCTATTTATACAGGTTCAGTTACAATCATTAAATAACATTCCAAAGATACTTTGCCAAAGTTTAATCTTTGGCAAGTTGAATTTGTTATCAACAAAATATAAAAAATCAAAATCATGAAAAAATATACTTTTACATTGATAATCAGCTTTATCGTTGCACAAATGTTTGCACAACAAGTGCCGCAATTCAGTCAGCGCATGTTCGATGTGATGTCCTACAACCCCGCTATTGCGGGCGCGAAGGATATTCACGAAATAAAGTTACACAGTCGCGTTCAGTGGGTTGGCTTTACGGATGCACCTCGTACACACATGATTAGCTACAACGGTAGAATCATGAAATCGTCCGGCATCGGCGCATACCTTATGGCAGACCAAACGGGACCAACGCGTCGCAACGGATTCAACCTATCGTATGCACATCACATCAAATTCGACCGCTTTAATCTCGCGCTTGGAGCATCGTCGCTGTTATCGCAGTTCAGTTTCGATACCGATGTTTTACGTTTTCACGAATCGGGCGATATGGTTGTGGCTGCAAATAATATAAAATCAAAACTTTCGCCCGATTTTACGTTCGGAACATTTGCATACAATCGTAAATTCTTTTTCGGCGCATCGGCAACGCAATTTATTAAAACACAACTGAATACATCTGATACTCCGATACCGAGCACACAGCAATATTACCTCATGGGCGGTTACAACGTGAGCAAAAATGCTGAATGGAGTTTGTTGCCGTCGTTCGTTGCCACGTTTGCGAAAAATTATCCGTGGCAAGGCGAATTTAATTTCAGAGCTGAATACATGGGAAAATATTTGGGCGGAGTATCTGTTCGCACCGAAGATGCAATGGTCGGAATGGTCGGAATGCGTTTCACAAGACAAATTTTTGCAATTTATTCGTTCGATTTATTGTATTCAAAACTAAGACATTACAACGCCGGCAGCCACGAGGTTATCATCTATTTTGAATTTAACGGCAAACCACGCCCGCCGATGTTTTTCTTAGACGATAATGATACAAAGTTTTTGCCGCACTGGTATTAGAGAG
>DYSM01000049.1:7046-13150 GCA_020718265.1 Draconibacterium orientale
ATCAATCAATTAAGTCAAGAATATTTTACACTCAAAAATCTTCCCCAATGAGAATTAAAAATTTATTAGCTCCGCTGTTCGTGTTTGCGGCATTGCTTACGGCAATTCCCGAATACGTTCGCGCCGACGGCGGCACCCCACCGGGTGATGACAAGCGTTTGAAGCGACTCATCAAACGCGGCGACAACTCTTACGAACAGAAAAACATCCGAGAAGCTCTCACGTTTTATGGCGAAGCCATGAAAGAAATTCCGGACAATGCCGGATTGATGTACAAAACTGGAATCTGCTACATGTTTTTGGAAAAAACCGATTCCGCCATGCTCTATTTTGAAAATGCGTACGAACTCGACAATGGTATTGCACCGGACATTACATTTTTCCTCGGACGTACAAAACAACTCACAGGAAATTACGATGAGGCTGTGCAATATTACAACGCATATTTGGGCGAACTGAACATTCAAACCCAAGCCGAGCAAATTGCTTACACACGCCAATTTATTTCGGAATGCGAAAATGCCACCAAAAATGTGCCGAAAAATGACATGATGCGTGTGTTGAATTTGGGCGGAAACGTAAACACAAGCTTCCCGGAATACGCGCCTTGTATCACCGCTGATGGTAACATGCTGGTTTACACTGCACGCCGTCCGGAATTTGGTCCGAAATTGCGTAAACAAAACTCCGATTTTCCGCACAAAGAAGATATTTATATTGCCAAACGATTGACAGACACGACATTTACCGAAGGCGAAAAAATAGGCACAAAATTCAACAAACGTTTCAATAATGCCGCTGCCGGCGTAGCACCCGACGGCAAAATGCTGTTCGTTTACAACAATAAAAAGAACGGAAATGTCTATTTTTCAGAATATCAAGCTGCTGACAGCTCTTGGGCAGCCGTTAAAGAATTTGGTAAAGGCATCAACACGAAACACCATGAATCGTCCGTCGCTATGACCGCTGACCGCAAAACGCTCTATTTCGTGAGCAACCGCCCCGAAGGCAGCCTCGGACGTAACGACATCTGGACGGCAACGCTTTCCGGCGACAACGTTTGGAGCGAACCGCGCAACCTCGGAAGCACGATAAATACGGCTTATGATGAAGAATCCATCTACATCACGCCCGATGGTAAAATCATGTATTTCAGCTCCAAAGGACACAACACCATTGGCGGATACGACATTTTCAAATCGGAAAAAGATGCATCGGGAAATTGGACTACACCACAAAATATCGGTTTGCCAATAAATACGCCCGGCGACGATGTGTTCTTCTCTATGGCTGATTCCATCGGATACTTTGCATCGGTAACCGGCGGCGGCGTGCGCAATTTCGACATATTTGCCGTAAAACTGCTTCCGCCTGCACCCGATACCACTTTCTTTACATTCGCAAACGTGTATATCAAAGAATTTAAGGCTCTGATTTTAGGCGATTTAGGAAACAATTCCGACACCGCTTCATACCTGAAACGCACCGAAATTCCGATGTTCGGAAATATCCATTTCGATTTTGATAAAGATAAAATCAAAAAGGAATCAACCGAAATGTTAGATTTGATAATGAATTTTCTGGCAGAAAATCCGAACGCAACCATAGGAATAAACGGACACACCGACAACGTTGGTTCGTATGCGTATAACTTAACTCTGTCCAAACGCCGTGCTGCTGCTGCCATAAAATATCTGACCGATGCAGGTTTGGATAAAAACCGCGTAAACTCAGACGGATTTTCGTTCTCAAAACCGATAGACACCAACAAAACCGCTGTCGGACGTGCTGTAAACCGCCGATGCGAATTTCAAATTAATAATCCCGAATAACGCATTTGCCTGATAACAAAAGTCTTCCTGTTTCGCTATCGCCGAGCAGGAGGACTTCTGGTTTATAAAAAACAGCATTTCAAACCATTAACGTTCAAATCAGAGATGAAACTTTTCCTTGCCGCCCAAATTCGCCAAGCAGATGCTTATACTATTGAAAACGAGCCGATTCAGTCCGTAGATTTGATGGAACGTGCTGCAAATGCTTGTTTTACAAAACTGACAGAATTGTATCTTGATGCAAAATGTTTCAAAATTTTTGTCGGAACAGGAAATAACGGCGGCGACGGCTTAGTAATCGCACATCTCCTTGCGGAGCAAAATATTCAGGTCGAAGTGTTTGTTCTGCGACTTTCGACAACAGCTTCGCCTGATTTTGATGTCAATTTCAATAGATTGAAAACAATCGCAAAAGTTCCTGTATCTGAGCTGTTTTGTGTGGAAGATTTCCCGCAGTTATCACCGTCCGATGTCGTAATTGATGCGCTGTTCGGTTCCGGACTCACACGTGCGCTCACGGGTTTGGCTGCCGATTTGGTCGAACATATTAATGCTTCGCGTGCTGAAATTGTGGCTGTGGATGTGCCTTCCGGTTTATTTGGCGAAGAAAATCACACGCAACGACAGGTTATTGTAAAAGCAAAACACACGATTACGTTTGAATTTCCGTTTTTGTCGTTCTTGTTTCCTGAAAATGAAGCGTTTGTAGGGCAATTCCATGTTGTAAGGATTGGGATTCATCCTGATTTTACAAGTCATACAGATACAAATTATTTTCTGACAGAAAGACACGAAGTTCAAAATATATTACATCCGCGCCGAAAATTTTCGCACAAAGGCACGTTCGGGCATACGTTGATACTTGCCGGAAGTTACGGAAAAGCCGGCGCGCAAATTCTGGCATGTCGTGCGGCACACCGCGCCGGTGTTGGCTTGGTTACGGCTGCGGCGGTTGAAAAAAACTATGCGGTGTTGCTCACAGCGTCTCCGGAAACTATGGTTTTGCCGGAAATAAATTCAGACAATTTGACAGAATTGCCAATTTTAACAACTTACAGTTCCGTTGCCCTCGGTCCGGGTATCGGATTTGCGCCCGAAACGGTTTCTATGTTGTTTCGTCTTCTCGAAACTGCAACCATTCCCTTGGTTTTGGATGCCGATGCTCTGACAATTTTAGCTCAACATCCTGATTATCTGCATAAATTACCGCCAAATACCATTCTCACACCACACCCAAAGGAGTTTGAACGCCTTGTCGGAAAAACCGAAAATCAGTACACACGAGTACAGGTTTTGCGAAATTTCGCCCAAAAATTTAAGTGTATTGTTGTGCTGAAGGGCGCATATTCCGCAGTCGCATTGCCCGACGGGACAGTGCATTTCAATTCAACCGGAAATGCAGGCATGGCAACCGGCGGCAGCGGCGATGTGCTCACGGGAATTATTGCCGCACTTTTGGCACAAAATTATTTGCCCAATCAAGCGGCTGTGCTTGGCGTGTATTTGCACGGACTTGCGGGCGATTGTGCCGCCCAAATGCTTTCAGAACAAGCACTCATAGCCGGCGATATTATTGATTTTTTGCCTGAGGCATGGAAAAAAGTTGTATCGAATTGAACATTCGGTACAGGATTTTTTAGAAATTCTGTTGAAACTGAAAAAAACAAAGAATGACTACGTTTTTACCATTGAATGACTACTAAATGACAAAACATACCATTGACAAAACACCTATGCCTGCATCTTTTTCCAAAGTTTTACAGATTGCTCACGCGAAAATTCGAGTATTTCAGCTTCGTTTACAGTTTGTATAACGCGGTCTTTTACAATGAGTTTGCCGTCTGAAATAACATGTTGCACGTGATTGGAATTTAATCCGAACACAAAATGTCCCAAGAAATTTGCTTGCGAAAATTCTGTCGGCGTGTCATAATTCAGCACTACGAGGTTGTTTTCGCCGTTGCCCTCAAAATTATTTTGTTCCAAATACGCATCTGCCGTTCGGAAACGCTGATATACAGACGGATAATCAATCACATCGAAGCCTTGACCTACGAAAAACGCGGCTTTTGCACTTTGCAACATGTCGCTGTGCATGCCGTCCGTGCCGAACATAATGCGCTCGCCGATGCCTTTTCCGTTAAAATATCCGACTTTGTTGTTCAGATTACTTTCCATGTTTTGCACAACGTAAGCCTTTGATTTATTGATAATTGCTCGTTCGTTCTCAGACAAATGCAAACAGTGTCCGAGAATTGTTTTTGACGAATCCAACACGCCGTAATCGTTCAGTCGTTCCACCACGCGCTTGCCGTAGGTTTGCTCGCAATGCGTTTGGTCATACAAATCTTCGGCAACGTGGATATGAAATCCGGAATTTAAACGCTTTGTCATGTCGGCAGCTTTGCGCATTGTGTCGTTACCAACTGTAAATGAAGCATGTAAGCCAACCAAACCTTGTCGGTTTTTGAGATACGCTTCCGTTTCGGCAAGTCCTTTTTCGGCTTTGTCCAAGCCGTCGCGGTCGGTAATTTCGTAGCATAGCAAGTGGCTCACGCCCACCCTGTCGAACGCTTTTGCAATAATTTCCAACGAACCTTCGATGAAATTCGGCGATGCGTGATGGTCTATCACAAACGCCGAACCGGCTTTGGCACAAGCCATTGCGGTTGTAAGCGCGCTTGCCTCAATCATATCTTTGTCTAAAACTTTGTCCAAAGTCCACCAAATATATTCCAAAACTTCGTAAAAATTTACCGGATTTTTTTTCGGAGCACCCATGCCACGAGCCAGCGCGGAGTAAATGTGATGATGTCCGACGGTAAAGGATTTTGTAACGTATTTGCCCTTACAATCAATAACTTGCGAACCTTCGGGCGTGTTGTCCGAGAACGAAATTTTTCCGTTCGTGCCTTCTTCGACTACGATATTGGTTGTACGAAATTCCAAAGTCTTAGGGTCGATGTACGTTGCATTTGTGAGAACTATTGCCATTATTGCTTGATATATGTGTGATAATTTATTGAATTACTAAATTTTACGATATTTTAAAATCGTGTCCACAAAAGTATTGGTTTTCGGCAGAACAGACTTGTAAATGTGTGATGTTGTTTGGCAGAATGCGTGTGATTTGATATTTGAAGGCTAAACTTCTTCAAAATATTCGTAACTTGATTCTGTAATTTTGTCAAGAGTTTCAATATCAGCGATTTTTCTGTCCTGCGCATAAGTTGTTTCTGAGACGATGTTACCGAAATTGTCATACGCGAACGTTCTGCGCCAATTGAGTTTTCCGTCCGCATCGGTGCATCGTATTTGCGTCAGTTCTCCAACGGAATCGTAACTGTTTTCATACAAAACTTTAAATAAATCGGAACCACCCGCTCCGGATTCGCTGTATTGCGTCAGGTTTCCGTGCATATCGCGTGTTTCTATCGTAAATTTTTTAACATTTTGTTTTTCGTCCGTCATTTTTGTAATCCGTATTCCGCCGTCGAGGTATGTCGATTTAAAAATTGTTTTATCTCGTTCATTTTCAGTTAAATACATTTCAGTCATTCGTCCGTTTTGGTCGTATTGTGTAATGATTCGTTTTTCAATTTTCCCCGACGGACCGTATTTTACATACGATTCCCTGTTCAATTCGTCGTCGTAAATTGTCGTCTCGCGCGATGCCGCAGCACCGCTAATCGTAACAGTTTTTTCGATAACCCTGTTTTTCTCATCGAGCTTAAACGAGAAAGCCATCCCAAAACTGCCGTCGGAATTAACAAACTTCTGTTCAACGGTTTGATTGCCATAAGAGTATCGATAATGCGATGAATCCAGACCATTGAGTTCTGTGTAGCGCGAAACAAGAATTTTGTCATCGGCAGAAAATTCGCGATACGCCGTTTGGCATCTGTCGCGCAAAACCCGACCGAACCTATCCGTGTAGAACGTTCGACTGACCACACGTTTGACATTGCCGAATATTTTGTGCGATGCTCGATTAAACGAATCTTTTGAAGGCATTTGCGCGAATTTTTGAGTTTATAAACGGTGTAAAGATACATTTTTCGGAATAAATTTTCATTTCCCGCGCGATTTGTTCTATTTTTGATGCTAAATAAATCGAATCCCATGCGCTCAGATTTCAAAACTGTTGATTTTCACAAAACCCGTAGAGACGTGTGGCACACGTCTCTATTTCACCCGCACACGTCTCAATTTCAATGCAAAGGAGACGAATACCATTCGTATCTACCATACACGCACCGATTTCACAACAAA
>DYSM01000416.1 GCA_020718265.1 Draconibacterium orientale
ATTTTAATAACAAAACTTCCGTTGTCTAATCCATCGGCACCGGCAACTCCAATGACAACTCGGTAATCGCTGCCCATTGAGCTGAGATTAACGGTTCTCGTGTGGTCTTGTGTTTTGCCTCGTTTCTGATAATCCCATTTATGTTCGGCTTCGCATTCGATACAGCTTCCAAGGTTTGGAACCATATCGGTATTTCCGGGCAAAGTGGTGTAGGCGTATATGCTCATGTTTTTCTTGGGGTCGTCCGGAACAACAGTTATCGCCATGTTTGAATTGGCGGGCAATTCTGTGATGTAAATGATATGATTGCCGTTAAACTTCGTATTTTGAGTTCCGGGGAAACATGCGACATTACTTTTTGAAGCCCACGATAAATCGTAGATTTTTACGCCGTCTTTCAAATCGCCTTTATAACCAAGTGCTTTACCTTTTTCACTTTTTGCGGTGTACATTTTCAGAGGCTTTTGATTGGCGGAATTATCTTCTTGCGAAACCAAATCAATTTTCAATGTGTATCCGCCTGTTTGTAAGCCATTTGCCCCTACAACGCCGATAAAAATATTGTACGAACCTTCGATTGAATTAAAATAAATACTTCGGGTATGGTCTTGCGTTTTTCCTACTTTTTGATAGTCCCATTTATGCTCAGCTTCACACGCCACGCACGATTGCAGATTCGGAACGACCGAATAATTACTCGTTCCTACTTGATATCCGTAAATACTGAAATTTGCACTTTTATCATCGGGAATTACCGTAATTGTCATTTCCGAATACGGCGGAATCACCGTGCCGTAAAGCACATGATTGCCTCTAAATTTGGCGTTTTGAGTTGCCGGAAAACATGCGTTTGAACTTGTTGAAGCCCACGACAAATCTTCCATAATAAAACCTTCGGAAAGATTTCCTTTCACACTCACCGATTTATTCGGAATACTTGTAATTTCTCGAACATTCGACGGAAATTGGGCTTTAATTTCATGCGAAACAAACACGAGAATAACTGCTAAAATGGAAATTTGAACTCTTTTCATCATTGTATATTTTAGGGTTAGATAGGTAAATATACATTTTTTTTGAAAATATTTTGCTCTCAAAGCAAAAAAAATCTTAAATTTTCAGCAAAATTTTAATTTTCCCAAATCGTCCCAGAATTCGGCATACGATTTTTCGACACATTGAGCGTTTTCTATTTTAATTGCTCCCTGTCCGCCTAATGCTGCAACAGCCAGAGCCATTGCAATTCGATGGTCATTATGCGAATCAACGGTTGCTGACTGTGGACTGCCGCCTTCAATGTTCATTAAATTACCTTCAATTTGTATTTTGATTCCTATTTTAGAAAATTCGCTGAGTAATGTTTTAGCTCGGTTACTTTCTTTGAGAGGCAACCTATCAACGCCTGTCAGTGTCGTAATTCCTTCGCAACCGGAGGCTAAGGCAACCAAAGGAGGAAACAAATCGGGACAATTCGAAGCATCGAATGCGAAAGCTTTAAGTTGATTTTTTTGAACATGAATGCCGTCTTCGCTTATCGACACGGCTGCTCCGGCTCGTTTGAGTGCTTCGATAATTGCCCGGTCGGCTTGTTTTGAAAAGACGGACAGATTGCGTATCGTAACTTCTCCGGCAAGTGCGGCGGCGACTAAAAAGAATGCGGCACCGCTCCAATCGCCTTCCGAAATATATTTTGCGGGGCGATATTTTTGATTGCCGGTGATTTTAAAAATTTCGTAATTTTGGTTCATCACCCAAATGCCAAATTCACTCAACATATCAATTGTTAAATCAATATACGGCTTGCTGTTTAAATTTTTTACATGTATTTCCGAATCTTCGGCAGCCAAAGGCAGTGCCATGAGCAAGCCGCTCAGAACTTGTGAAGTATGCGAACCGTCTATTTCAATGATTCCTCCTTTCAGTGTTCCGCAAACTGTAAGTGGCAAATGCCCGTCGGTTGTTTCGATATGTATGCCTAACGCTTGAAATTCTTCAACAGGAATTGTCAAATTTCGTTTCAACAAACTGCCTTTGCCCGTAATGGATATTTTTTGCCCTGTGCTTGCTGCAACCGAACTGAAAATCCGACTGCATAAGCCCGATTCTCCGCAATTTATCGTTAGTTTTTGCGGATTTATACCGCCTTTAATGATGAATTTATTGTCGATTCGTGTAATTTCGGCTCCTAAATCTTCAATTACCGCAAGTACCGATAAAACATCATTACACAACGAATGAAATTCGATTTCCGAAACGCCTTCCGACAATAATGCTGCTACCAAGGCACGCTGCATTGTACTTTTGGAACTCGGAGCAAATAATGTGCCTTTAATTTTGCCGGGATATATCGTTTTTTGTATCAAAATAAAATTTTTAATATAAGATTCAAATATACTAAAATATGATTACATTTTTATGTATTTC
>DYSM01000417.1 GCA_020718265.1 Draconibacterium orientale
TAAATATAATGTCCGGGTAAAAACTCCTGAATTTTTGAACACGTTCCCGACAAAGCTTTGAGTTCCGAAGCGACATAGAAATTACCCCATTTATCCCAACCGATGTAAAGCGGAATGATTCCAATGTGGTCGCGTGCAATGAGATACGCATTTTTTTTCTTGTCGTAAAGTGCAAATGCGAACATGCCGGTAAGGTCGTTCAAAAAATTTACGCCGCGTTGTTCGTAAAGCGGAATTATGACCTCGCAGTCCGATTTGGTTTTGAACGCGTAAGGTTTTCCAAGTTTTCGTTCGAGTTCTTTATGATTATAAATTTCGCCGTTCACGGCAAGAATCACGTTGTCGTCATTACCGATGAGCGGTTGTTTACCCGATTGCGGATACACAATCGACAAGCGTTCGTGCACAAGAATTGCATTTTCGTCATTGTAAATGCCCGACCAATCGGGTCCGCGATGACGCATTTTTTTTGAGATTTCCAAAGCCTGCGGGAAGCGCGTCTGCCGAGGTTTTCATGTCGAATATTCCGAGAATTGAGCACATTGTTGGTCTGTTTTGTATTAGTAAGAAAACGTTTAAATCTTTGATATTATGTAAATTATAGCTTATTTTTCAATCGAAAGTTTTGTCATTTGTGGTCATTCAATGGTCAAAAAGTACTCATTTGTCGTTTTTTTAAGTTTCAATCGAATTTCTACTGAATTTCTAAAAATACAAGGAATGATTATAGTTCTTAAATTAGATAAATATTTGATTTATAGACTTTTCCACTCAAATGTTTCAATAAGTTTGTCAATATCTTCGCGCAAAAATTTTTGCGACGGCGCGAGTGAATCTTTGTTCGGAATTGTATTAAAATAAAACGAACCGCGCACGAAATGTTCAACGCTGTCCGTGAGGTAAAATTGCAGCGTGGACGCGGCATTGCCTTTGATGTCGAACAGCAAACCATACACTTTTTTTTCGTTGTTCACCCACTCTATCGGCGTAATCGCGTCGGCTTTTATGGTATGTTTATAGGCGAGTTTGCGTGTGTCTTCAGTAAGTTCGGGCAAATTTTTTTCAATTTTTTTGTAAGTCAAATGTATTTCTGCATGTAATTTTCCAAAGGTAACATTCGCCCAATATTTTTCCGAATTCCACTCTTTATCCGCCTGTATTTCAGCATATTTCGGATATTGAAATTTATACGGATAAGTTGAATCGAAGGTCTGATACGATTTTTCAGGAAATTCTGTGCGAAAATAGCCTCGCGGTTTAGGCGTATAAGTATTTTCCGAACATGCGGAAATAATCAACAATAAAGTTGCACCTACAAAGGCTAAATATTTGAAATGCAGCATTTTACAAAATATTTTTTAGCTCAAAATATCTAAAAAAACAACACCATCGCCTATATTTTCAGCGATGATGTTCGTTTGATAATCTTAAAACTTACGATCTAGAACGGCAAATCATCCACTTCTTCGTAGCTGTCCATCGGCGGCGCATCGTTGTTTGGCACAGAAGCCGTAGTATTTTGTTTTACAGCATTTTGCGTTTGATTTGCAGGTGCGGTATAATTACCGTCGCCTTCGCCGCGCGAATCGAGCATTTTCATTTCGCGCGCGACAATTTCGGTAAAATATTTGGTAACGCCGTCTTTTTCGTATTGGCGATTTGTAATTTTTCCTTCAATATAAAGTTTTGCACCTTTTTTCACGTATTGTTCAACAACTTTTGCTAAACCTCTCCATAACACCACGTTATGCCATTCGGTAACGGTTTGGCGTTGTCCGTTTTTGTCTTTGTAAGTTTCGTTGGTCGCTAATCGGAAACGCGCCACCGGCACATCCGTTTGAACATACTGAATTTCAGGGTCATTGCCCACATTTCCGACTAAAATTGCTTTGTTTACTGACATTTTATTTTAGATTTTTTTATGAATGAATTATGGCAAAAGTATATTTTTTTCTTTTTGATTCAAAAATTTTTGATTCATTTTGAGATATTTTCCGCAATCAGAAACTCGGTCATACGACGTATCAAATCCCACGGCAGCGGATTTTTGTGCGAAAATTGAACTGCACCTTTCGATTTTTTGTATGCCGAAAGCTCCGACTCAAACGCCGAAATAGCACTTGGAGTCGGGTAAAATCAGATGTGATTTTTATAGCCGCCGAAATGCACCAAATTTCCGTTCAACACAAACGTCGGAATGCCGTAATTTATCGTAACTTTTGCCTCAGGAACGAAGTTACAATTAAATTCGTGCAATTCAATTAATCGTTCTTGGATTTCGGGTTCAAAATCAACCAAATATTCATCAAAAGTTGTGATTTTCATTAGATGAGTCCGGTCTAAAAAGCCTGTTTTATTTTAGCTAAACGTATCCACTCAAAAAAGTATGGTAAAATTATATCTTCCTAAATATCAACAAATT
>DYSM01000418.1 GCA_020718265.1 Draconibacterium orientale
TTGAATTTCGACTGAATTGCAACATAATTTCTAATAACATTCGGAACGGAATTTCACTATATCATATAGAATTTCAAAGAGTTATGAGTTTTATTACAACCACTGTTTAAACTTCTATTTTTTTCTGAAAAAGATTTGAACCGGCACGCCCGTGAATTTGAAATGCTCGCGAAGGCGGTTTTCCAAATAGCGTTTGTATGGGTCTTTGATAAATTGCGGAAAATTGCAATAAAATGCAAAGGTCGGCGCGTACGTGGGCAATTGACTTACATATTTGATTTTCACATATTTGCCTTTTTGCGACGGCGGCGGATATTTTTCAATTTCCTGCAACATCACATCGTTGAGTTGCGCACCGGGCACGTGGCGTTTGCGGTTTTCAAACACTTCCATAGCAGCTTCCAGCGCGCGGTGGATGCGTTGTTTTTCGGTTACGGACGTAAAAATAATCGGCACATCGGTAAAGGGTTCTAATTGATGTCGTATTTCCGCCTCAAAATCTTTCATGGTATTGGTTTCTTTTTCAACCAAATCCCACTTATTGATAACCACCACAACGCCTTTTCGGTTGTTTTGAATCAGTCGGAAAATGTTCATATCCTGCGCCAAAACGCCTTCTTGGGCATCGAGCATGAGAATACAAACGTCCGAATTTTCAATCACCCGCACGGAACGCATGACGGAATAGAATTCTACGTTTTCCTGAACTTTCGTTTTTTTGCGAAGCCCGGCGGTATCGGTCAAAATAAAATCATATCCGAATTTATTGAACCGTGTATTGATACTGTCGCGCGTGGTTCCCGAAATTGGGGTTACGATGTTGCGCTCTTCGCCCGTAAAGGCATTGAGGAGCGACGATTTACCCACGTTCGGTCGTCCGACAATGGCGATGCGCGGCAATTCCGGGTCGTCCAAAGGTAAATCGGCTTGTAGTTTTTTGACCAAATCGTCGAGCAGTTCGCCTGTTCCCGCGCCGCTTACGGACGAAACCGGATACGGTTCGCCCACGCCGAGGCGGTGGAAGTCGTAAACCATGTAGCTTTGCTCAATGTTATCAACCTTGTTTGCCATCAAAAATACGGGCTTGGGAATTTTGCGCAACATGCGTGCCACAATTTCGTCCAAATCCGTTACACCAACTTGTGTATCAACTACAAAGATTATGACATCGGACTCTTCGACAGCCAAAACAACTTGTTTTCGGATTTCTTCTTCAAAAATATCCTCGGAGCCTTGCACGTAGCCGCCGGTGTCGATAACAGAAAATTCTACGCCGTTCCAGAACGATTTGCCGTAATGTCGGTCGCGCGTAACGCCCGATTCTTCGTGCACGATTGCCTTGCGTTCGCCCGTGAGCCTGTTAAATAGTGTGGATTTGCCCACATTCGGACGCCCGACGATGGCTACTATATTTCCCATTTTTGTTGTGTAACGATTTAATTCGGCAAAGATACGACTTTTTTTGCTCCGAACAGCTAAAAATTTATTTTGCAGAAAATATCGTTTTATCAAAAAAAATTAGCTTCAACACAATTTATTTGTATTTTAGTGCAAATTTTAAAACTGTTGAATTATGGGATTTTTAGATAAAATGAAAGGCTTTGCCAACAAAATTACGGGCGGCGCAGCCACGGTAAGCCTCACGGTGATGAGTTCCAACATCAAAGAACCGATTAAAATTCGCGTTCAGGCAATTACGAAAGATACACCTTTGGAAATTAAAAAAGTGTACCTCTATGTAAAAAGTGTGGAAGAAGTGAGCGTGCCGCGCCACGAATTACCGGCTTACGGGAATGCTACGCCGGTTCAGGCGTTGCATTTGGACGAAGAAATTTTCAAACAACAAGAGTTTACCGTTGCGCCCGCGCAAACACTTGCCGCCGGACAATCGTATGAATGGTTTTTCGAGTTGAACTTACCGCAAGGTGCAAATGTCAGCTACATAGGAAAATACGTGCGACATCAATGGTTTTTCTTAGCCGCGCTGGACGCTTCCGGCAACGACCCCGATTCGGGATGGCAAGTTGCTAATTTGATGTAAGATTCCATTATTTTGGTTTCAAAAAAAATAAAGTCAAAGTTTATAGACCGGAAAGAAAGTTCGTCTAATTTGAACGCAAATACAAAACTGCAAAGCTCATCTGTTTTAAAAACAGAACAGACTTTGCAGTTTGCGTTTACACTATCGTGTTTGTAAATATTTGATTTATAAAACATAGATTCAATATTTTATATTCTGTTATCAGTAATCTGATGTCTTCAAACTAAGATAACAGACACTTGTTGCTTTTATAGTTGATACTTTGCAAAAAAGAAACAGCCCCCGCATACGGAAGGCTGTTTCCCTATAGCACGGATTTCAAATCCGTGTTACTTTTCACTTTCAACTTTCAACTTTCAACTGCTTA
>DYSM01000419.1 GCA_020718265.1 Draconibacterium orientale
ATTTAACTTTACAAACTTTCAACTTTATGACTTTTTATACTGAACTCATAATTTATTCCTCAATTCCTAATAAGTCAAGTAAGAACGCGTAGGTCAAAACTGTTTCTTTATATTGCTCAAAACGACCGGATGCGCCGCCGTGCCCGGCATCCATTTCTGTGAACAGATATATTGGATTTTGACTTTTGTTGTAATCGCGCAACTTTGCCGTCCATTTTGCCGGCTCCCAGTATTGCACTTGCGAATCGTGCAATCCGGCGGTGATGAGCATGGCGGGATATGCGCGTTCTGCCACATTGTCATACGGCGAGTATGAAAGCATGTAGCGATAATAATTTTTATTTTTCGGATTTCCCCATTCATCAAACTCGCCGGTCGTGAGCGGAATTGTTTCATCCAGCATGGTTGTAACTACATCGACAAAAGGCACTTGCGCAACAATTCCTCTGAATTTCTCCGGTGCCATGTTCGCAACCGCACCTACGAGCAAACCGCCCGCACTGCCGCCTTGCGCAAAGGTTTTTTCAGGTTTTGAGTATCCTTTTTGGCACAAAAAATCGGTACAGGCAATAAAATCGGTAAATGAATTGCGTTTTTTCAGTAATTTACCGGCATCGTACCAATCGCGCCCAAGCTCCTGACCGCCTCGCACATGCGCAATTGCATAGACAAAACCTCTGTCAATCAAGCTGATAAGCGAGGCTTGAAAATGCACATCCATGCTGTAACCATACGAACCATAACCGTAGATGAGCAAAGGATTTTCGCCGTTCAGCGCAATTCCTTTTTTATGCAAAATCGAAATCGGAATTTGCGTGCCGTCTTCGGCAGTTGCAAAAACGCGCTCTGTTTCGTAATTTGCCGATGAAAAAGATTTGCCGGCAAACTTAGTTTTTAAAACTTTTTTCTTTTTGGAAACTAAGTCGTAATCTATTGTGGTAGAAGGTGTTGTGAGCGAACTGTAACCATAGCGCAGCACGTTGGAATCGGTTTCGTAATTATCGGCAATCCACGTTTCGTAAACATCTTCGGTAAATTCAACATTGTATTGCGCTTTATCTTTTTTGCTGACCACGCGCAACTGAATCAGTCCGTTTTTGCGCTCTTTGATGACCACAAAATCTTTGAATAATTCAAAATCTTCAATAAAAAACGAGGCATCGTAAGGCACAAAATCTGTCCAATGTTTGATTTCCGTTTTCGATTCGGCAGTAACAGAGAGCTTGAAGTTCTTGGCTTTTTGATTGTGTAAAACATAAAAAACGTTGCCGCCGTCGTGCTCCACGGAATATTCGAGTTTATTTTGGCGTTTGGTAAAAATTTTTGGCTCCGATTCTGGTTTCGTGGCATCAATCATGCGATATTCTGTTGATTCAGAGCTATATGAGCCGATGAAAACGTATTTTTCCGATTTAGATTTATAGACATAACAGTTGAATGCTTCGTCTTCTTCTTCAAAAACTAATACATCTTTTTCGGGATTTTGCCCGATTTGATGCCGCATAATTTGAAATTCGCGCAAGGTTTCGGCGTCTTTTCGAGCGTAGAAAACGGTTTTATTGTCGTTCGCCCAAACGATGTTGCCGTCGGTATTCGGAATCGTTTCAGCAAAAAAATCGCCTGTTTCCAAGTTTTTTATGCGAATGTTATATTGTCGTCGTCCGAGTGTATCTTCGCTGAAAGCCAGCAACTTATTGTCGGGACTTAGAGAATAATCTCCGATTTCGTAAAACGGCATGCCTTCCGAATTTTTATTGACATCAATCAGAATTTCTTCGGCAAACTCAAGTGTTTTTTTTCGACAATATAACGGATGCTCCTTCCCTGCTTCGTAACGCGTGTAATGCCAAAAATTATTTTCAAAAAACGGAACACTCTGCTCGTCGGGTTTTATACGCTCTGTAATTTCCTCATACAAACGGCGTTGCAAAGCCTCAGTATGTTGCATTTTTTTTTGCAAATACGCATTTTCTTCGTTCAAATATGCCAAAACCTCTTCCGATTCTCGCTCGCGAAGCCAATAATAGTTATCGACGGCAGTATCGCCGTGAATGGTGCGTTTGTATGGCTTTTTTTGTGCTGAAGGGGGCATATCTGAAGAATTATTTTGACAAGATGAGAATATTAAACTGCTCATGACGAGCGATATAGCGATTGCGCTCAAGCGCGAAAATTTCAACATTATAAGATTTATTTTGAAAATTTTGGCGCGCGAAGTTAGCGTATAATCTGTAAGTTACCCAAAAAATTGTGCAAACTTTACAATTATTTCAAATTCGAGAACGAAATTACGTTGAACCGAATGAAAAATGAGACATGTTCGATTTCTAAACTTTAAACTTACAATGTCTTATAGTCTATTTTCTTTAACCTGAGGTCTTAAATCCAATATCATGTAATTCGAAC
>DYSM01000420.1 GCA_020718265.1 Draconibacterium orientale
AAGTTTTTGAATTTCATTGAAATAAAAAGTTGCATTAATTACTTGAATTTAGGTTACATAAATTCATTATTTTAAAATATAGTAATTGTTCACTATTTTTTCATAATATTCATTTTTTTCAAACGTTTTTTATGTAAAATGAAAGTTTAGCACGATTCTTGAATGTAACGTATAACTGATTTTAGTAAATCGAAACAAACAAGATGTCGTATAAAATAAATCAAATTACAATGAAACAAGTTTGGAAACTCATCATGCCGTTCGTGTTTATCTTCTTTGGAGCACAAATATCGGCGCAAAGCAACCTCATTTACACGCAAGACGAATTGCTCAAATCGGGCGATATTGATGTGGAAATTCAGGATTTCAAAGCTAAATTGGTGAAAGACAAGAAAAATGCCAACACCCACCTTGGCTTGGGCTACTGCTACCTGCTCAGCCCCGACGACAAACACAAAGCCATGGAGCCGATTCAGGAAGCCGTAAATATTTTGGAAACCAAGAAAACTATCGCGGAAACGGATTATCTGAAAGCCCAAATTCTGCTCGGACAAGCGTGGCGTATGAACATGATGTTTGACGAAGCCAAAGCACATTTTGAAAAAATTTTGGTATTGATGAAGGAAAAAACCCTCAATGAATTTGTTAAACGCGAAATGATTCTGTGCGACAACGGAACGTATGCGCTGATGAACCCAAAATACGTCTCCGTCCTGAATATGAAGGACTTCAACTCCATTTATTCCGACCACAGCCCGATGATGTACAACAATAACAGCGTGGTTTTCACGGCAAAACTGAAAAGTTCCGCCGGCGACAAAAAAGAATACGCCGGACAATATACCGAAGACGTGTACGTTTCAACACTCATGCCAGACGGCAGCGCGTGGAGCAAGCCCGAACCGATGAGTAAGAACCTGAAAATGAAGGAGAACATCTCAAATTGCGGTCTCAGCCCCGACGGAAAAACAGTCTATTTCTATTATCTTGGAGATATTTACGAAAGCACGCTCAAAAAAGGAAAATGGAGTAAAATTGAAGAAACAAAAATTCCGGTAAACAGCAAATCCGAAGAAAAACACATCAGCTTCACGACCGACGGAAATACAGCTTACTTTGCAAGCAATCGCCCGGGTGGCACAGGCGGATACGACATTTATGTGATTAAAAAAATGGGACAAAACTGGGGCAAACCGCAACTCATGGGCAAAGATATAAACACGCCTTACGACGACCACTGCCCGAACATCACCCCGAGCGGCACGCTGTATTTCAGCTCAAAAGGACACAATTCCATGGGCGGATATGATATTTTTAAAGCCGAACCGGCAGAAGACGGACGTTTCCAAGAACCTGAAAATCTGGGATTTCCGACAAACTCCGTGGACGACGACATTTTCTACTTCCCAAGCAACGACGGCAAACGCGCCTTTTTCACATCCACACGCGCCAACGGTCGCGGAAACGCAGACATTTACATGATAAACTACATGGATTTCCTTATGGTTCAGGGCAATACCATCAAACTCGGCGGTGCCGTGGACGGTATCAAACACCAAGTGTTCAAACTGGAAAATAAAGCACTTTACGAAACCGCAAAATTGTCGGACAAAGGAAATTATTCTTTCCTCGCAAATCGCTCAACGCCTTACTACGCAACGGCTGAGGCAAAAGGTTATTATTTTGAAACCTTTGCATTCACAACTTTGGGCGACCTCGAAACCGAACAAACCGTAGAAAATATTGTGTTAATGCCGATTCCTGAAAAAAGCCCGTTCAAACAATACGAGCCGCCGTGCGAACAATTTGACAATCAAATGTTTCTGTTTCTGACCACTTTGGTAAATTTCCTGAAAGAAAATCCGAAACTTATTGCCGATATTTCTTTTGAAAACGATGAAATGACCGAACAAGCCGTGAGTTTCCTCAAAGAATACGGAATCGGCGAGAATCAAATTTCCATTTACGCACATAAAAAAGGCAATTGCACGGTAACAATTTACGACAAGAAAAAACAAGAAGTTGCAGTGGTCGAAACGCCCGTTGTCGAAGAAAAAACCTTCGAGATTCACAAGCCAACTGTAAATTCTGCAAAGAAAACCGTGTACACCATACAATGCGCCGCGTTTTACAAAAACCTTGATGTGAACCATTGGTATTTCAAAGAGATGCGCGGAAAACTCAAAAAACGCGACGGTTTAGACAAGTTGCATCGTTACACCTACGGCGTTTACAACTCCATGGAGGAAGCCCAAAAAGAACTGCCGCGCTATCAAACCATTTTCTGGGACGCCTTCATTCGCGAAATCGAATGGTACGACCAACTCAACAGCGGCACTCTTGTTCAATAAATTCGACATCTCAATTTCACATTACCCTCGCACCCGAAATCCGTTTCGGGTGT
>DYSM01000050.1 GCA_020718265.1 Draconibacterium orientale
TCGAATTCAAAATATTTTTCTATCTTTACGAGCAAAATTCAAAATTGCAAAACATGGATATTTACCGTTTTGAAACCACCGTTTTAGACAACGGAACTATATTTATTCCGGATTTCGAAAAATTCAAAAAACAGAACGTAGAGGTTTCGCTCATATTAAAATCTGAGCCGACAATTGAAAACAAAGAAGAAATCTTGAATCAGTTTTTAGACAAATGGTTCGGACATTTTCCGCAAATTGAGACGGAAGATGTTCGCTATAACGCAATAATAGGCAAAGAGAAATGAACCAAATCTTACTCGACACCAACATTGTTCTTGACATTGCCCTCGAACGAAGAGAGTTTGGCGCACAAGCAAAATTGTTGATGCAATTTCTTATTAAAAAAAAATTGAACCATTTGTAACAGCTTCTTCGGTTACAGATATTGGCTCTCGGACATAACGAAGCAATTGCATATTTAGTCAATTTAATCAAACTTGTTTACGTTGCAACGGTTGATTCTGATATAATTCTATCGGCGTTGAATTTCAAATTATCTGATTTTGAGGATGCTGTGCAGACAGAAACAGCGTTTTACTCAAATATAGAAACAATTATCACCAGAGATAAAAAAGATTACGAAAATTCGGGTTTATTTGTGTTCTCGCCGGAGGAATTTATGAATCAATAAATAGTGAAAATTGCCTTAAAAATCAGCATATTACTGCAATATTCAAAGATTTTTAGTTTGTTTTTTTTTGAAACTAAAGATGAAATAATCAAATTTTACAATTACTAAAATTTGGGCTACCTAAACAATAGCAACGTAAATCACTCCATAAATATCAAACGTCTAACATATTAAATCTAATATCTTAAATCTAACATCTCAAAAAAATGATACCACAACTCACGCTAGAAATTGAAAACAAAACTACCGTAGAACAATTACAGTATTTGGCAGAAAAATTTGCCGGAAAAATTGCGTTTTCTACCAGCTTTGGTCAAGAAGACCAAGCGATTACAGACATGATTTTTCGGAACAATATCCCGATTAGCGTGTTCACGCTCGACACGGGCAGATTTTTTCCGGAGACCTACAAAGTTTGGCAGAAAACGCTTGACACCTACCCCGGCAGTCGCATCGAAGTTGCCTTTCCCGATGCCAAGCAAGTTGAAAAAATGGTGTCGGAAAAAGGACCGTTCAGCTTTTACGAATCCGTTGAAAACCGCAAGGAATGTTGCAACATCCGCAAAGTGTATCCGCTCGGTAAAGTCTTGATTGATTGTGAGTTGTGGATAACCGGATTGCGCGCCGAACAGTCGCAGGCGCGTGCAGAATTGCAGTATTTTGAGCTTGATGCCGGTTTCGGAATCACAAAATACAATCCGCTTAAAGATTGGTCGCTGCCGCAAACAGTCGAATATCTGAAAGCGAACAACGTGCCTTACAACGAGTTGCACGACAAAGGATTTATCAGCATCGGTTGCCAACCTTGCACGCGCGCCATTAGTGCCGATGAAGACATCCGCGCCGGACGCTGGTGGTGGGAAGACAAAAGCAAAAAAGAATGTGGCTTGCACGACACAAAAGAATCGGACGTGAAAGTGAAAGTCGGGAAAATTATGTAATTTTGCGCAAAAGGTAAAAAGATGAACTCTGAATCATTTAAAATATCACATCTTAAAATATCAGATTTTAATCAATTTGAGGATTTTGAACTAAATTTGACTTATCCGAAAGGGCACAATCTTTACGGACAACCTTTGAACAAAGTGTGTTTGATAGGTCAGAGCGGTGTCGGGAAAACATCAATACTCAATATTATTAAAAGTCAGATACTTAAAGAAGAAATCAAGTTTTCATCCAAAAAATGTTTGATTGAAATTCTTTGGCAAAAAAACTTTGAATACCGAAGGTCAAAATACGAAAACAATAAATACAAAATCTACAAAGCCGTAGGAAACGCTTTTTTTGAAGACATTATTAAATTAGCAGATACTTGGTACGAAATGAGTGATTCTGATTTTCGACTTCTTCAAAATATTGAGAATCAGCAATTAATCAATTTACCTGCAAATATTATCTATCAAGGGCAAAATACAAAAAAAGAACTCTCGTTTGACGAACCGTTTATTGATTTTGCAGAAACATCACCATTACAAACTTGGAAATTTGTTAAGGAAAACGTTCTAAACTACATCAGAGCGGAAAAATCTGCAAGAGATTCCATAAATAAAGACACAGACAGCGTTGAAGAAATTGTAAAAAAAGCTGAGCTTTTAAAAAAATGGAAAGACGAAAACCCAAGCCCGATAGAAAGACTTGCGAATAACTGTTTGAACCCATATTTGAAAAAATTTAATTTACAAGTTAAGACAAAGTTAAATTACTCAAATGATTCGGATATAAGTCAAATAAAAATCCAAACATTACAAGGTGAAGATTTAGGTAGTTTTGAAGAAAAATTAAGCACAGGAACAAAGCAAATTTTATACACGGCACTCCCACTTTTCGTCCTTGACAAAAAAAATGCAACCGTTTTATTCGACGAACCCGAACGCTCTCTATATCCGGATGTTCAAAAGTCGGTTGTCGATTTTTACACAAGTTTATCCAAAAACAGCCAGTATTTTTTTGCAACACACTCACCGATAATTACTTCGAGCTTTGAACCTTGTGAAATCGTAGAACTTGAATTTGACGAGAACGGCAAAGTACGCCAAAAACTTTGGTACGAAGGCGAACGGCATGTGGATAATTATTTTACCGACCCCCGCTACCTGAGTTGGGACGATATTTTTATGAAATTGTTCGGGCTGAAACAAGACGGCACCGAATTACGAATAAAAATGCTCCGAGAATTGGCTTCTCTGAAAGATTCTATTGAAAAAATTAAAGACGAAGAGAAGCGTAAAGCTAAATATATTGAATATAAACGAATTGCAAAACTTGTAAATTACAATTTCGGGAAATGAGAAGGCTTGATAAAACCAAAATTCTTTCAACAGAATATCGAAATTGGGAACAAAACTTGGAAAATTCCGGAACTTTGCATCCGACATATAACTCTTCGGACGGAGAATATTATGTGGACATTTTTACAAACTTATTTCATATTCAAGAAGGTTTGTGTGCATACACTGAATCAGCATTGTGCGATAAACAAAAAGTTACAGAAACGGAGTGGGAAAACGGTAGATTTAAACTACAAGGAATCAACATAAAACCGTTTTGCAAAGGCGGAAACCTTGAACATTTCAATCCTGACCTCAAAACAAACAAAGCATGGCTTTGGGATAATTTCTTTTTTATTGATACGGATGACAATAATTTAAAACAAAAAAAGTCCGTTGATACTATCCTAAAACCGGACACTCCGGAATACGATGAATTTCGACTGCTGAGTTACGACCCCGATTTGCATATTTTTTACGCAAACACCGACTTGCCCGAATCAGAACAACAACGTGTAAATAAAATGATTGACACTCTCGGACTGAACTTGGTAAAAGATATCAGACGTATGTTTTTGCAAGAAAAAGTTGAAGATATTGAGTTTGGAAAACTGAAAACTTGGAATGATACAACCGTTTTTCAATTTCCTACCGCTTTTGAGATGCTGAAACGACATTATACGAATTTACAATAAGTTCAAAAAATTATGTAATTTTGCGGAATAATTGAAACTCGAAATTTGAAATTTGAAACTCGAAATTTGAAACTCGAATGGATGTTTCCGTAGAAAAATTGGATGTCTATATTCTTGCCGAGAAATTAGCCGATTTAATTTGGACTGATTTCGATACATGGTCGGAAAAAGTTCAAAAGACTGTCGGTCATCAGGTTATACGTTCTGCCGACAGCATTTCAGCCAATTTAGCAGAAGGCTTCGGACGATATTCATCCAATGACAGAGCAAAATTTTATTTATATTCACGAGGTTCATTTGAAGAAACAAAATCATGGTTACGCAAATTAATTCGCAGAAAGATAATTACTGACGAGCAAATAAAAAATTATGAAGTTATTATAAATGAGCTTGTACCAAAGCTTAACGCTTTTATTTCCAAGACTCGAAACACGAAATACGAATGACGGTTTAACTAATTTCAAGTTTCAAATTTCAAATTTCAAAAATACTCATGCACACACACAACATCAATCACCTCAGAGAGTTAGAATCCGAATCTATTTTTGTGTTACGCGAAGTGGCGGCACAATTCGAGCGTCCCGTGATGCTGTTTTCGGGCGGTAAGGATTCCATTGTCATGTTCCATTTGGCACGAAAAGCCTTTTACCCCGCAAAAGTTCCGTTCACACTCTTGCACATCGACACCGGACATAATTTTGAAGAAACCATCCAATTTCGCGACGATTTGGCTCACAAACACGGCGTAAACATGCTTGTGCGTTACGTGCAAGATTCCATTGACAAAGGTCGCGCCGTCGAAGAAACCGGTATCGGAGCAAGCCGTAACAAGTTGCAAACCGTAACGTTGCTTGATGCTCTCGAAGAACTCAAAGCCGACTGTGCCATGGGCGGCGGACGACGCGACGAAGAAAAAGCCCGCGCCAAAGAACGTTTCTTCTCGCACCGCGACGAGTTCGGTCAATGGGATCCCAAAAACCAACGCCCAGAATTGTGGAACTTGTTCAACGGAAAGAAAAACCCCGGCGAACATTTCCGCGTTTTTCCAATCAGCAATTGGACGGAAATGGACGTTTGGCAATATATTTTGATGGAAAATATCGAAATACCGAACCTATATTTCACGCATAAGCGCAAAGTTTTCCAAAGAGACGGCGTTTGGCTTGCCGCTGCTCCATACATGCAACTCAAAGAAAATGAGCAAATTATCGAAATGGATGTACGATGTCGAACTATCGGCGATGTAACTTGCACCGGCGTAACACTCTCGAAGGCTGATAATCTGGAAGATATTGTGGAAGAAGTTGCCGCATCGCGCGTAACCGAACGCGGCGGACGTGCCGACGACAAACGCTCCGAAGCCGCCATGGAAGACCGCAAAAAAGAAGGGTATTTTTAGATTTGAGACATTAGATTTGAGACATTAGACCTTAGAAATTCTATATCAAAAAGGTAAATAGTGTCTGTAAGAAAACGTTTAAATGTTTGATTTTATGTTGGTTATTGTCATTTTTTCAATCGAATGTTTTGTCATTAAGTAGTCATTCAATAGTCAAAAAGTTGTCATTCATTGTTTTGATTTAGTTTCAATCGAATTTCCACAGTATTTCAATCGAATTTCTTAAAACATTCAAATCGTAATATCTCTGTAAGATTTAGCTTTTCAATGTGTTACGAGTTTTCTTACAAAGACTAAATATAGTTGTTTTGTAAATATCGTAATGTCTTCCAAATAAAAAGATATGATTCGTATAATTCTCATAGTCATAGTCATAGCGGCTGTTGCAATCGTAATAATTTATGCAGATGCGAAATTAAAAAGTCGCCGGAATGCTCCTAATGTTAAAGAAAAACCCGAAGAAGAGCAAGCCGAAGAAGTCGGAGTCATTCCCAAACGCGATACAGAATTTTGATATGGAACAAAGCCTTTTAGAAAGCCGAATTCGCTTAGACGTTCTAAGAAATACACTTGCAAAACATCAAGTAGAAAAGGCATATCTTTTTGGGTCGATTTTAACACAAAAATTTGATAACCAAAGCGATATAGATATTCTTGTGAGATTTCGAGATAACTTGTCTCCGCTCGAAAAAGGCGATTTGTGGTGGAGTTTGCACGACACGTTACGTGATTTGTACCAAAGAGAAATTGATATAGTAACTGAAAATTCACTTAAAAATCCCTATTTTATCAACGAACTCAACAGAACAAAAAAATTAGTATATCATTCAAAATAAATTTTAAAAAATCATGAAATATTTAGCATTCACACTTTTAATCAGCCTGTTCGCGCTGTCATGCGGCAATTCATCCGAATCCGATTCGGACAGTACAAAAAATTCAACCACTGAAAAAGTTGATTCAGTAGTAGAAAAAAACGTTTCTAAAATTGAAAACAAATTCATTTTAGATGAATTGTTAAAAATAAACAGCGAGAAAGAACTGAAAAATCAGTTCGGAGCCGAAAACGTAACCCGCCGCGAAGAATGGTTCGCCGAAGGCACGGTAAGTTTCATGCAATCTGTAATCTATGCTGAAACTCCGAAAGAAGTTGTGTTTCAATGGGAAGACGACAGCGTAAAGTTTGACAAACTTTCAAATATAAGTGTTTACATGAAAAACGCACCGTGGAAAGCCGCCAACGGATTGTTCGTAGGAATGCGCATGACAGAACTCGAAACCGCGAACGGCAAACCGTTCACATTCTTCGGTTTCGGCTGGGACTACGCCGGCGGATGCAACTTTGAAGGCGGAAAACTTTTCAACACAATTTACGGCATCACACTCGGCGAAGTTGCTGAAAATGAATACGAAAATCCCGCTTACACGAAACTACTCGGCGACGCGGAATTCAAATCCGATTCCAAAGAAGCTCGCGCCTACAACCCGGCAGTGGTCGAACTCCGATTGAGAAAAGAATAATTTGGCTTGCACGCATGAGCGAAAATCATTTGAATTTTTTATTTTGGAATCTCAACAAAAAAGAGTTGTCTGAGACAGTCTGTCGGCTTGTCTCGGAGCATCATGTTGATATTCTGATTCTTACAGAGCTTATGTCTGTTTATCGAGCAAACATTCTTATGAAACTCAACGAAAAAAGAAATGAGTTTTTTGTTTTTTCGTTTGACAGAATCACAGTCTATACTCGATTTAACAAACACGAATTGCAAACACGATATGAGGATAAATATTTTGTGATTCAGGAACTTAACATTGGCAACACGTCTGTTTGGATTGTAGCGCTTCATCTCAGAAGTAAACTTTATCAAACAGAAAACAGCCAATATCAATTTGCAACAGAAATTAAACGAAAAATTGAATCCAGAATCGGATACAGAGAAAATGTTGTATTTGTAGGTGATTTCAATTTGAATCCTTTTGAGGTTCCGATGGTTGCCGCAGGCGGATTTCATGCAATTGCAGACAGAGAAATTGCGACCTCAAAAACTCCTATAATAGCAGAAACCAAATATCCGATGTTGTATAATCCGATGTGGAATTTTTTCGGAGATGCAAACGGGCATCCGGCAAAAGGAACGTATTTTTACAAAAACGCCCAACACGTAAACTATTATTGGAATATTTTCGACCAAGTACTTTTGGGCAAAAAATTTGCAAAATCATTTGATTCAAATAAAATTCAGATTGTTACGAGCTGCGAAAATCATTCTTTCTTAAACTCAAAAGGATTTATTGACAGCAAAAATTATTCAGACCATTTGCCTTTAAAATTTAGCTTAAATTTGTAAAAAAATAAATTCACATGGAAACATTAGATATATTATGGCCCGACTTGATGCCAAACAACACAGTCCTTTCGCCGAAAGAAATCTTAAGGCAACAAGCCGCCGAATTAGGCAAAAAAACAAAAAATTTGCTGACGGCAGACATCACATCTTCGGTTACTCGTGATATTTTAGAAACCGACCATGTTCTTCTAACGTTCAGAATCGAAGCACCTCTTTTGAATTATTGGTTTGATTTATTTACAGTCAAACACGATATTTTAAGAATCTACCCGGTTTTTATAAATAATTCGGAGAAGGCATCCGACGAAGAAGAATTTAAGACACTTCTGAAAAAATTATTCTCAAAACCCGAAACGATTGCTAAACTCCAATCACTCATTGCGCAAAGTAAATAACATGCACACAGAACACAGCACAAAAGGCTACCTCGACATGCAACTGCTCCGATTCACAACCGCAGGCAGCGTGGACGACGGCAAAAGCACACTCATCGGACGTTTGCTCTACGACAGCAAGTCCATTTTTGAAGACCAAATGGAGGCTATTGAGGCGACCAGCCGCCGCAAGGGCGAAGAGCACGTGAACCTCGCCCTGCTTACCGACGGACTTCGCGCCGAACGAGAACAAGGCATCACCATCGACGTGGCGTATCGCTATTTCGCCACGCCAAAGCGCAAATTCATCATCGCCGACACTCCGGGACACATCCAATACACCCGCAACATGGTTACGGGCGCGTCCACCGCGAACTTAGCCATCATTTTGGTAGATGCCCGCAACGGCGTAGTCGAACAAACGTTGCGACACGCATACATTGCATCATTGCTGCGTATTCCGCACGTTGTAGTGTGTATCAATAAAATGGACTTGGTTGGATACAGTCAAGAGGTTTACGACAGTGTAAAAAACCGATTTAAAGGATTTGCACCTCAACTCGACATCAAAGACACGCGCTTTGTGCCAATCAGTGCGCTTAACGGCGACAACGTAGTGGACGCATCGCAAAACATGCCTTGGTACACCGACGAAACGCTCATGACCTTGCTCGAAACCATTGACATTCGCGACGATAAAAACTACGCCGATGCCCGATTCCCCGTGCAAACCGTTATCCGCCCGATGACTACCGAATTTCACGATTATCGCGGATACGGCGGACGCATCGACAGCGGAGAATTTAGCGTTGGGGACGAAATTACAGTCTTGCCTTCGGGTTTATCGTCCAAAATTTCAAGTATTGATATGATGGGAGAAAGCTTGAAAACGGCTTATGCGCCGCAATCGGTTTCCATCACCATTGCCGACGATATTGACATCAGTCGCGGCGATATGATTGTAAAGTCTGATAATTTACCACACGTTTCACAGGACGTTACCGCCATGATTTGCTGGTTCAACGAACGCCCCTTACAAGTGCGCGGAAAGTATATTTTGAAACACACCTCCAACGAAGCAAAATGCGTGGTGCAAAGCATCAATTTCAAGATGGACATCAACTCGCTGGGGCAAAATTTTGAAGATAAAAACGTGAAAATGAACGACATTGCGCAAATTACCGTGCGCACCGCCAAACCCATTTTCTACGATTCATACCGAAAAAATCGCAACACAGGCAGCTTCATTCTCATCGAAGAAGGCACCAACGCCACCGTTTGCGCCGGCATGATTGTTTAATTTTGAGATGTGAGACATGAGATATGAGACCTTAGATTTTTTTTACGTGCTGCTTTGCGAAAGTTTTGAGACTTTGGCAAAGCCCCTAATAAGTTTTTTTATAACCGATAATTTGAATAGCTTTGCGACTCATAAGCTGCGCATTTAAAATCCGATTTTCGGGTTAATGGAATTTTATGTCCAAATTTTAAGTCACAAGCTATATATGAGTTTGTTAAACCGGAACTTTAATAATTGAGTCCGGTCTAAAAAGGTCGTAAAAGTATATTGAAATTCACAATTCATTGTTTATCAGATAGTTGAGGTTTTAAACTATATTTCATAAAACATTAGTAATCAAATAGTTGCATTTCACCTCTTCGTTTTGATGGCTTTTTAGACCGGACTCATAATTCTTTTAACATAAAAAATATGCTCGCAACACACAAACTCACAAATCTGCAATTAGATTTATTGAAAGTTTTCAGCATTCAACTCCCTCAAAATCAGTTGGAAGAAATT
Organism: Draconibacterium orientale; assembly: GCA_020718265.1. GTDB lineage: Bacteria > Bacteroidota > Bacteroidia > Bacteroidales > JAADGE01 > DYOJ01. The sequence goes on from DYSM01000050.1 coordinate 9,558, forward strand.
CGGGACATGCTTACAAACTATTTTGCAAACAAAGCTACCGCAGAAACAGACAAATTATGGGAGCAAAACCAATGGTCGCAAGAAACCGTGAACACTTGGCTTGACGAGCATTTGAGAACCAAAACATTTGAGAAAAAATGAGAGTCGTTTTGGATACCAATATTTTGTTAGTTTCAATTCCGCGAAACTCAGATTACAGAATAATTTTTGACAGTTTTTTGTCTAAAAAATACACAATTCTTATTTCGAACGAAATTTTGAGCGAATACGCCGAGATTATTGCAAAAAAGACAAATTCTGTTGTTGCAAACAATATCATAGAAATGCTCTTAACCGCAAAAAATGTTACAAAAATAGACCCGTATTTCAATTGGAAATTGATTATCGAAGACAAAGATGACAACAAATTTGTTGATTGTGCTGTTGCCGGAAATGCCGATTTTATTGTAACAAACGACAAACATTTCAACTGTTTGAAAGAAATAGACTTTCCGCCGATTTTAGTTAAAAACATAACCGAATTTTCGGATTTATTAAAATCACTCTAAACATTGCAACTATCATATAAACAACAAACACTTGCAATTTTTTTTTGCAAGAAAACAAGACAAATATGAGCAACACCCAATTTATTCTATACCAATACTTTACAGGAAAACCGATATTGAAGGCTTTCTTATTTGGCTCGTATGCCCGCAACGAAGAAACCGCCGAAAGCGACATTGACCTGCTCGTAGAATTGGATTACTCAAAACGCATTGACTTGTTTGATTTTATCGGTTGGAAAAACGACTTAGAACATCTGCTCGGCAAAAAAGTAGATTTGGTCAGTTCCGACAGCGTTTCAAAATTCATTCAACCGCATATTGACAAAGATAAGGTTCAAATTTATGAAAAACAGTAGATAATAAAAAGATACTTTCCTTTTATTAATGCAATTACGTAAAACAAAATCGTAAGTATTTCAATCCTATAGCCATCTAATTTATCGTTTTATGAAGTCAATAATTTCATTACTTATTATCGCCGGCATCGTAGTATCTTCCCCTGTTCGGCGGAGCGTCCCGCTCCGTAGGACTATGATTCAAGGCTCTTGCCTTGAAAAAAAAGCGATGAGTTCCATAGTTTGCAGAAATGTGTTAAATTTGCAACATGCTGACCTCGACAGCGTTATATATATGTTCTCAAACTTGATATTCTGTGGAAAACAGTGCGATGATGTTTCCGAGCAGAACAAGGCAAGAGCCTTGTGAGATAGCACGACTTAGGCACAGCCTAAGCCGAACGGGGGGGTAATAGAATTTTTATGTCCAAATTTTAAGTCACAAGCTATATATGAGTTAAATCACCGAAAACCACAGCTCACATGCCCCTCAAACACCAAACCCGAATCTCATCAAAACTTTTCAAATATGGATATTAAACCGGACAGATACAATCAATTGCTGATTAAAATTGGTCATTCGCTTGAAAAAAGCAGATAGAAAGACGAAATTTTTGTTGTCCAATTTGGCAGACAGTGTCTGCCAAATTATGCGGGCTTTATTTCTTTTTAAAAAAGCTTATTCTCGTTTTAGAACATTATAAATCGAATATTAGAACTACAAACTTTGCCAAAGTTTGGAACTTTGGCAAAGTTAAATCACCGAAAACCACCGCTCACATGACCCTCCAAAACCGCATCCACGCCTTCGTCGAACTCGGCAAAGCATTGTCCGAAAATAGTGATAATTTCAAGCAATTATCAAATAATCAATGGTTTACATTTGTAAACATCGAATTTGCAATACAGGCATGGGCGCAGGCTTTGCGTGCAGAGAATCTTGAAAAATGGTTGTCGGCATATCCGGAACTTGCGCAGGAGCGTGAGGCGAAAAATATCGGCGTAATATCTGCAGGAAACCTGCCGCTGGTGGGCTTTCACGATATGTTGTGCGTGCTCGTGTCGGGGCATCGCTATGTCGGAAAATTATCGTCAAAAGATGATAAACTTCCGCTGAAAGTGATTGATTTACTGACAGATATTGAGCCGAAGTTTCGAGATTACATTCGTATCGAAAAAGACAAATTGCAAAACATTGATGCCGTTATTGCAACGGGAAGCAACAATTCGGCGCGGTATTTCGAGGCGTATTTCGGCAAATATCCGCACATTATCAGGCGCAATCGAAACTCGGCGGCGGTGCTCACGGGCGCGGAAACAAAAGCGGATTTGGAGCGTTTGGCAGACGATATGTTTATGTATTTCGGCTTGGGTTGCCGCAATGTGTCCAAACTTTTTGTGCCCGACGATTTCGATTTGAACCGCATTTTTGAAGCCTCGTTGAAGTATGCCGACCTCATAAACCACAACAAATACGGTAACAATTACGACTACAATCGCGCTATCTACCTGATGGACAGCCAGTCGTATTTCGACAACGGATTTTTTATGTTGAAAGAATCGCTTGGCACGGCATCGCCCGTGTCTGTGGTGTTTTTTGAACGATATTCAAAACTCGAAACCGTAAAAAAGCGCCTCGAACTCGAGCGCGAGAACTTGCAATGTGTGGTTTCCGGCGTTCCGATAGTCGAAAACACCCTACCCTTCGGCAAAACCCAACACCCCGAACTTTGGGACTACGCCGACGATGTGGATACGCTGAAATTTTTGACGGGATTGAACAAATAATCCTACGATTTTTGTATATTTGTGAAAAAAATTGAACATGAGTTTGCGTAACGATACACCCGAATTGGATTTGTCCGCACTTCCCGAAAAGGAACGTGAAGAATTATTTCTGTTTTACAACTATCTAAAATTCAAGGTTAAACAAACAAAAAGTGCAAAGACAAAAAAGCAAAAGATTCCCGAAACCTTTCTGAAACCAATTGAAGTTTCCGAGTATTTGACGTTTGACCGAGATGAAATTTATGACCGCAAATAAAGTCTTTTTTGATACAAATATTTGGATTTATCTTGCGATTCAAGACAAGGATTCCGACAAACACAAATTGTCGGTAAAATTTCTAAAGTCATTATCCGACGTTACGATATACACATCCGTGCAAGCGATAAATGAATTTCAATGGGTTTTGAGTCGAAAATTCAAAATTCCTGAAAACGAAATTCTTGAAAAAATTGAGAACGGAATCCTCAGCATATCAGACGTATTTAGCTTAAATATACAAACTTACCGAAATGCTTACAAGTTGCGTGAAACCTACAATATTTCGTTTTGGGATAGTCTGATGGTGGCTTCTGCACTGAACGGCGGATGCCAAAAATTCGTGTCGGAAGATTTGCAAAACAACCAAATCTTTGAAAATAGTTTATCAATTGTCAATCCTTTTGGGAAATAACCGACACCCCGAACGTTGGGACTACGCCGATGATGTGGATACGCTGAAATTTTTGACGGGATT
>DYSM01000421.1 GCA_020718265.1 Draconibacterium orientale
GACTACAACCTACATAAGTTCAAATATTTACACGTTTTCTTACAAATACTATTTATCAAAATGTTCAGCCAATAAATTTTGCGCAGCTTTTTCGGCGGCAGTCGTTTTTTCGGGTAAAATCAGAACAATTTGTTTGTCTTTCAGTGAAATTTCCGATTTATTTTTGACCTCTTGCGGCGTGGGCACAACTAAATCCGCTTTATGAAATGTGCTGTCGATAAACGGTCGCACGCGCTCCAACGAGGTAAAATTCCACTTCGAATAACGACAATCCACATTGTCCACCCACATTGTGCCGATGCCTTTAAAGCCCAAATAAATTTTTACATAACGGCAGTCATCGGGCAAATCGCCTTCCGAAAACGGATAATTTAAGGTTCGTCCGATAATTCTGCCCCAACCAAATTCTTCAATTTCGTAAAAATTTGAAACGAAAAGCCTTTAAAACTGTTGTCCAATTCCTTTTTTGCGTATTCAAAATACATTCCGTCAGACAGTTCCTTTTTATTTTTGTCGAAGAATTTCAACCGAATATCAATATCCGTTCCGAGCCGCGCGTTGTGTCGCTTAACAGACGGATACACGTCTTTGAGCTGAATATCGAACAAAAACGTATAATTTACGGCTAAAACTTCGATAAAATCGCTCAAAACACCTTAGGAATCAGTGTTAAAATCCGAAATATCTTCCACTTTTCGAGAAATCTTTATCGCATGTTTTCCGTCCGAAACCGAATCGTTTTTGTAAACCGGCAAATCAGTATAAACCCATTCCACATGCTTACCGGATACAGTCCAACCTTCTAATTTAAAGTTTTTTACACAACTATCGTGTTTCGTATCTGTTCCTTTTTCGAATGAAAAATTCGGAACAAGATTTCCTTTTTCGAGTTGCGATAACCGAATCTCATACGGCACACTCAGCGTATTTTGCGACGACCAACTATCCAAATTCTTCTGAGATTTTGGATTACAAGAAAACAGAAAAACTGCAAAAACCAAAGTTAAAATAACAATTTGTCTCATATGATTATATTTTTGATAACGCTTTTTTAATCAAAGAAACAGCTGTGTTAATTTCAGAGTTTGAAATAGTTAAGGGCGGCGAAATTCTAAATCGTTTGTCTTCAAACAAAAACCAATCAGTCAAAAATCCAAGCTCAAATCCTTTCAAAATCAGATTTTTAACATTTTCAAACGAGCCGACACCGACAGAAAGCATCAATCCAAAACCTCGAACATCCGCAATTTTTGGATGAATTAAATTTTCGATAAAAAGTTTAGATTTTACAGCAATTTGCTCAATAACATTCTCATTTACAATAACATCCAAACTTGCTAACGCTGCGGCTGCCGAAACAGGATGTCCGCCAAAAGTGGTAATATGTCCCAAGACCGGATTGTTCGTGAAAGCGTCTGTTACAAATTTATCCGCAACGAGCGCGCCAATCGGCATTCCGCCGCCCATTCCTTTGGCTATCACTAAAATATCGGGAACAATATTGTAATGTTCAAACGCAAAAAGTTTTCCTGTTCGTCCAAAACCGGTTTGAACTTCATCTGCAATCAGCAACGTTCCGGTTTCAGAGCATCGTTCGCGCAATTTTAAAGCAAATTCTTGATTTGCAGGAATATAGCCCGCTTCCGACTGAACAAATTCAAAGAAAACGGCGGCAGTTTTTTCCGTTATCAAATCCAATTGTGCGCAATCATTAAAATCCAAAAATCGAATTACGGGCACAAGCGGACGGTATGCATAAGTGTATGCGTTACTGCTCATTAAGCTTGCTGCGCCGTGCGTACTGCCGTGATATGCATTTTTGAACGCGACGATTTCTGAGCGTCCGGTGTAGCGTTTTGCTAATTTCATAGCTGCTTCCACCGCTTCGCTGCCGGAATTTACATAAAATACAGAATTTAAAGATGTCGGCAAAAGCGAGCAAAGTCGTTCAGCATAAGCAACTTGCGGATTTAAAATATATTCGCCGTACACCATGACGTGCATGTATTTTTCAGCTTGAGTTTTTACAGCTTCAACAACCTTCGGATGACAATGTCCTACATTTCCTACAGAAACTCCCGCTATTAAATCGAGATATTTTTTCCCGGAAGTGTCATACACATACGAACCGGATGCCGATTCGACTTCAATTGCCGGCGGTGCGTAGGACGTTTGCCCGACATGCTTGAAAAATAATTCGCGTTTACTCAGCATATATTAAATTTTAGACATCAGATTACAGATAATAAAATATAAAACATTGTAAATCTATATTTTATAAATCAAATCTGTAATAATTTATAATCGGACTCATATATTATTGAGACAGTTGTTCGAAAAAGCGTTTTTCTATTAAATCGCATTTTTTGATGCTTTTGCGTAACCAATT
>DYSM01000422.1 GCA_020718265.1 Draconibacterium orientale
TTCGATTAAAAAAACATGCGTTACGCCCTCATTTTGAGTTACAACGGAGCACGTTTTCACGGTTGGCAAATTCAACCCAATGCCGTTAGCGTGCAGGCAGAGTCGGAACATGCACTTTCTTTGCTTTTGCATGAAAATGTGTCGGTTATGGGAGCCGGACGTACGGACACGGGCGTACATGCAGAGTATTTTGTTGCGCATTTTGATGTTCAAAATCCGATTGCGGATACGGAAAAATTAGCGTCTCGTCTCAACCGATTTTTAGCTCAAGATATTGCTATACAGAAAATTATACAAGTTTCGGACGATTTTCATGCACGATTTTCAGCCTCATCGCGCACGTATGAGTATCGTGTGCATAAGCAAAAAAATCCGTTTCTGCATGAGCTATCGATGCTTTTGGTTGGGAATTTCAATTTTGAAAAAATGAACCAAGCTGCGAAGATTTTGTTTGATTATCAGGATTTTACGAGTTTCAGTAAGTTGCATACGGTTGTAAAAACCAACAACTGCAAAATCATGCACGCCGAGTGGACGCAGCGTGGCGCGCAATATATTTTTACCATAAAAGCCGACCGTTTTTTGCGCAACATGGTGCGCGCCGTGGTCGGAACGTTGTTCGATGTCGGCACCGGAAAAATTTCAATGTCGGATTTTCGACAAATTATTGAACAAAAAAATCGCTGCTCGGCGGGCGCATCCGTGCCGGGTTACGCACTTTATTTGACGGATATTACTTATCCTGAGGAATTTAAACTTTAAGTTTCAAATATTTAGTGCTTGTAAGAAAACTCATAACATGTTGAAATTCTTTACGATATTGCGAAATTTCGTTCCGAATCTTTTAAGAAATTCTGTTGAAATTCAATCGAAATTCATTTGAAACTATTAAAAAACAAAGAATGACTACTTTTTGACCATTGAATGACAACACATTGAATTGAAAAAATAGCTATAATCTACATAAAATCAAATATTTACACATTTTCTTACAAATACTAAATATCTTTTCGTTTTATCGGCATGGTCATACAGCGTGCGCCGCCGCCTCCGCGCGAAAGTTCGGAACCTTCAATGGTTACAACCACTTTTTTATGGTCGTCCAAATTCACAGTTCCGCGCATCACATCTTTTGCGGGCACAACATCGAACCCGTTGTCATTCAACTCTTTAATAGTGTTGGTATTTCGGGCATAACCGATAATTTTTCCGGGTGCAAAGGCGAAAAAATTCGCGCCGCTGTGCCACTGCTCGCGTTCCTGAGTCTGCGGATTTCTGCCGCCACAGTAGAGAATTTTCATCGGCATACCTAACTTATTGAGAACCTGCGGAATGTTTTCTTCTTCGGTTAAATTTATAATTTTACCGTTATACACTTCCAAATGAATGGTTCGCAAATGAGAACTTCGCGTTATGACGGGTTCGTAAACCATGCAAGTGTCTGTGTCTAAGAGCGTAAACACCATATCCAAGTGAATGAACGATTCGGGGCTGCTTGGCAATTCCTGCACAATAATATGGCGCGGTGTTTCGCGACTTTCTATGGTTTTTGCCAGAAAATCAATGCCTTGCGGCGTTGTGCGCATTCCTGTGCCGATGAGCAACAAATCGTTTCGCGCCACCAATACATCACCGCCTTCAATGGTAATATGTTCATTTTCAGGTTCTATTACAGACGGATTTCTTGTGTATGAAATAATATTCGGGTGATGATTGAAAATGGCTTCCATAATCAACGATTCGCGCATACGCACAGGAGCAGCCATCTTATTGATAAACACGTTCTTAAATACGGTTGAAGACGCATCGCGCGTGAAAAAAAAGTTGTGCAACGGGTCGAGTTTAAACCGATAATTGCTCAAATAATTCGTGAGCGAAAGTTCTTGAAATGGCACGCCTTCTATCAGCATATCAGCGAGTTGCGTCGGCTCTTGCTCCAACAAAAATCCGCGCAGGCGCGGCGTATGACACGTGTCGGTAATTTTGTCAATAAGCATTTTTTTGGTGTCCGAATCGTGCATAATATCACGCAGTAAATCCTTGACATAGAACACTTTGGTTACTTTTCCCAACACGCCGGCAAATTGGTCATACTCCTTTACGGCAACCGACAAATTCAAAATATCGCTGTACAATGCGCGTTGCGCCGTTTGCGGTGTCATTTTTTCAACTTCGCTGCCCGGTCTGTGAAGTATAACACCTTCTAATTCACCTACTTCCGATTCTACACAAACTTTTATTTTTGTATCTGTGTTCATAAATTTCGTTCAATTAATACGGCGAAATTACATTTTTTTGGGGCGTATTACGAAATCTTTCTAAAAAATTCATTGATGAGTCCGGTCTAAAAAGCCTGTTTTATTTCAGCTAAACAATCTATATGCTTGA
>DYSM01000051.1:0-4522 GCA_020718265.1 Draconibacterium orientale
TAATTATTGCCTCTGTTGAAGATGTGGTAGAATTTGTCGTATTCAATTGGTGTCATAACCTTCTGTTTAGATTTTTGACGTTACTTTGTCCTATCGGACGAAAGCAAGTCAAAAATTTAATTTGAAATGTCCTCGCGGACGATGGAAAGTCTGAAAAAGTGTCATTGCAAAATTTGACAGACCTTCGTCCGACATTAGGAGGACAAGGTATCGTCAATTTAACGCCGTTACATATTCCTCCGATACTGCCCGCCCACTTGGAACAGCGCGCCGGTGATTTGCCCGATTGAGCACACTTTGGCGGTTTCCATGAGTTCGGCAAAGATATTTTGGTTGTGCTTGGCGGCAAATTTCAGTTTCGCAAGGGCTGCCTCCGATTTTCCAGCCTGCGTTTTGTGCAGATTTTCAAGCATTTCGATTTGATATTCTTTTTCCGTTTCCGTGGCGCGTATCACTTCGCCCGGCGTAACCGTGGGCGACCCTTTGGACGATAAAAACGTGTTTACGCCCATTATCGGCAATTCACCCGTATGTTTCAGGTTTTCGTAATACAGGCTTTCTTCCTGAATTTTAGACCGTTGATACATCGTTTCCATTGCGCCGAGCACACCGCCGCGCTCCGTGATGCGGTCAAATTCGGCAAGCACGGCTTCCTCAACTAAATCCGTCAGTTCTTCGATGATAAACGAACCTTGCAACGGGTTTTGATTTTTTGCCAAACCGAGTTCATGGTTGATAATGAGCTGAATAGCCATAGCGCGACGCACGCTTTCTTCGGTGGGTGTGGTTATGGCTTCGTCGTAAGCATTGGTATGCAAAGAGTTACAGTTGTCGTAAATTGCATACAGAGCTTGCAACGTTGTGCGAATATCGTTAAAATCAATCTCTTGCGCGTGCAACGAGCGTCCGGACGTTTGGATGTGGTATTTCAACATTTGCGAGCGTTCATCGGCGTTGTATTTGATTTTCATTGCCTTAGCCCAAATCAGTCGTGCCACACGTCCCATTACGGAATACTCGGGGTCAATGCCGTTTGAGAAGAAAAATGACAGGTTCGGTGCAAATTTATTGATGTCCATGCCGCGCGAAACGTAGTATTCCACGTAAGTAAAGCCGTTTGCGAGCGTGAATGCCAACTGCGAAATCGGATTCGCGCCCGCCTCCGCAATGTGGTAGCCCGAAATGGACACGGAATAAAAATTGCGCACGCCGTTTTCGATAAAATACGCCTGCATGTCGCCCATGAGTTTGAGCGAAAAATCGGTAGAATAAATGCAGGTGTTTTGCGCTTGGTCTTCTTTCAAAATATCCGCCTGCACGGTGCCGCGCACTTTTGTAATGGTCTCATTTTTAATCTTTTGGTAAATTTCATTCGACAAAACATCTTCGCCGGTTACACCCAAAAGCATCAAGCCCAAACCGGTATTTCCTTTTGGCAAAACACCTTGATAGCGCGGGCGTTCCGTGCCTTTTTTGAAGTAAATCGTCCGAATTTTTTCTTCAATTTCAGCCAGAAGATTATTTTGGATAATGTATTTTTCACATTCTTGGTCAATGGCGGCATTCATAAAATATGCCGTCATAATAGGTGCCGGACCGTTGATGGTCATGGAAACCGAAGTCATCGGATTCGTGAGTTCGAAGCCGGAATAAAGTTTTTTTGCATCGTCCAAACACGCAATCGAAACGCCTGAATTGCCGATTTTTCCGTAAATATCCAGTCGTCTGTCCGGATTTTCGCCGTACAAAGTAACTGAATCAAAGGCAGTTGAGAGGCGTTTTGCCGCCAAGCCGAACGACACATAGTGGAAGCGTTTGTTCGTGCGTTCGGGTCCGCCTTCACCCGCGAACATGCGTGTGGGGTCTTCGCCTTCGCGCTTGAAGGGGAACACACCGGCGGCAAACGGAAATTCGCCCGGCACGTTTTCGCGCAAGCTCCATTTGAGAATTTCGCCCCAGTCTTTGTATTTAGGCAAGGATATTTTCGGAATCCGTAAATGCGACAAACTTTCGGTAAAGGTTTTTACTCTAATATCCTTATTCCGAACTTGATACACAAACTCATCGCCTTCGTAATTCTTGCGTTTTGCATCCCAATTTTCGAGGATTTTCTTGTTGCGCGGGTCGAGGTCGAGTTCAATTGATACCTTGAGGGTTTCCAAAACGCTCAGGGTATTTTCGTTTTCCGGGGCGGAAACCCTCAGGGTTTTCAAAACCCTGAGGGTTTGGTCAATACAAAACAATTTTCGGGCTATTTCGGCTTGTTGTTCCGTCCATGTGTTGTATTTGCGCACAACTTCTGTAATTTCAGATAGATAGCGCGAACGTGACGGCGGAATAATGGTCATTTTTTCCTGAACATCCGGCTGAATTTCTATTTTTGAGATGAAATCTGCCTCCGTTTTTTCTGAAATTTTTTGCATCACGGCAGTGTAAAACACATTTACACCGGCATCGTTAAATTGTGAGGCAATCGTTCCGAAAACAGGCATTTTATCGGTCTCAATATCAAACAGTTCGTGGTTGCGCTGATATTGTTTTTTTACATCGCGCAAAGCGTCCTGCGCACCGCGTTTGTCAAATTTGTTTATGGCAATAATATCTGCAAAGTCCAGCATATCAATCTTTTCCAGCTGTGTAGCCGCGCCGTATTCGGGTGTCATCACGTAAAGTGCGACATCGCTGTGCTCAACAATTTCGGTGTCGGATTGCCCGATGCCCGAAGTTTCGAGAATGATTAAATCGAAGTGTGCAAGTTTCAGAATATCAATGGCATAGCTCACATACGGCGACATCGCCAAATTTGCCTGCCGCGTGGCAAGCGAGCGCATATACACGCGCGGATGGTGGATGCTGTTCATGCGAATGCGGTCGCCGAGCAATGCGCCGCCGGTTTTGCGTTTCGAGGGGTCAACGGAAATTATGCCGACTGTTTTGTCCTGAAAATCAGCTACAAAACGGCGCACAAGCTCATCCGTAAGCGATGATTTTCCGGAACCGCCCGTGCCGGTGATGCCCAAAACCGGTATTTTTTTTGCGGAAGCAAGTTTTTTTATTTTTTCAAGAAGATTTTGATATTCACCTGTGCAACATTCAGCTAATGAGATGGTTCTGGCAATAGTGTTTGTATCTTTTTGCGCGATTTTTTCAATTTCATCCACATTTTCGGGCGCGATAGGAAAGTCGGATTTTTGCATCAAATCGTTTATCATGCCTTGCAAGCCCATGGCGCGACCGTCGTCGGGCGAATAGATGCGGGTGATGTCGTAGGCGTGAAGTTCCTCAATTTCAGCGGGTAAGATAACGCCGCCGCCGCCGCCGAAAAGTTTAATATCGGGTCGTCCGCGCTCAGCCAAAAGGTCTTTCATGTATTTGAAAAACTCGATGTGCCCACCCTGATAGGAGGTTATGGCGATTGCCTGCACATCTTCCTGTATGGCACAATCCACGATTTCCAGCACGGAGCGGTTATGTCCGAGGTGGATGACTTCCGCGCCGGTAGCCTGAATGATGCGGCGCATGACGTTTATTGCGGCATCGTGCCCGTCAAAAAGCGAAGCGGCAGTTACGATGCGGATGTGGTTTTTGGGTTGATACTTTTGAGACATGATATAATATTTTATGATTTTTATTAAAATTTATCTGTGTTTATCTTGTTGAATCTGTGTTATTTGTGTTCCAAAATTTGAACACAGATTACACGAGATTTTACAGATTTACACTGCTATATCTGTGTTTATCTTGTCAAATCTGTGTTATCCGTGTTCCAATAAAAAGAACACAGATTACACGAGATTATACGGATTTACACTGATTTTTTTAGATGTTCACTTTTTCTGTCATTTGTAAATATTTTTCTGATAATTTGTGGCTCTTTTCCGAACCCGAGTAACAATCCAATCTCGATATCTGTTGCTTTTAAGTAGTTTAACAACTGAAATTCATGTTCTTCGCAAAGTGGTGATGCTTTTAATTCAATAATAATTTTATCAGCAACAACGATGTCGGCAAAATAATTTCCGACTTCTTTGCTTTTGTAAAACACTTTTATCGGTTGTTGTTTTTTGCAAACTATTTTCCGACTAATCAATTCTTCACAAAGGGCATTTTCATACACTTTTTCAAGAAAACCATAACCAAGCTCATTGTAAACTGTGTAAAACGCATTGATAATTTCCGAACTTAAATCATTGTGAATGTATTTCATAACTCTATATATTCTGCCATCTTGTTCAATCTGTGTTATTTGTGTTCCAAAAAAATTCAGAACACAGATGACACGAGATTTTTCAGATTTTCACTGTTTTATCTGTGTTTATCTTGTTGAATCTGTGTTATTTGTGTTCCAAAAAAATTCAGAACACAGATGACACAAGATTTTACAGATGTTCACTGTTTTATCTGTGTTTATCTTGTTGAATCTGTGTTATCCGTGTTCCAAAAAAAATCAGAACACAGATGACACGAGATTTTACAGATGTTCACTGTTTTATCTGTGTTTATCTTGTTGAATCTGTGTTAT
>DYSM01000051.1:4622-12920 GCA_020718265.1 Draconibacterium orientale
TTCACTGTTTTATCTGTGTTTATCTTGTTGAATCTGTGTTATTTGTGTTCCAAAAAAATTCAGAACACAGATGACACGAGATTTTACAGATTTTCTCTGTTTTTTTTTGTTTATCTTGTTGAATATCTGTTATTTCTGTTCAAAAATTTTAAGAACACATAAAATTCCATATTTGCAGATTCATTGCAATCGTTTTCGATATGCAACAAAGATAAAAAAAAATCGCCCTGAATCGTCAGAAATACGTATTTATTTCAGAAATTTCTCTAAAAAATCCCGAGGCGTTTGCACACATCGGGATTTTTGGAAATGTAAAGCAACTGTTATTTCACACTAATTTTGCCGTTGTAAACTGAGTTTTTGTCTGAAATTTTTACAAAATAGATACCTTTTGCATGTGAAGACAAGTCGATTTGAGTTAAAGTTGATACGGATAACGCACTGTGAATCAATTGTCCGTTGAGGCTGAAAATTTCAATTTGCGCGCCGGCAGATTTGGTTTCAATATTGATTTGTCCGTCGGTCGGATTTGGGAAAACTGTGACAGAATTTTGTCGAAGCTGCTCATTTTCGGAAGTAGCCGCCGGAATCAAATATATTTTATAATCTTCCGTTTCGCCGTAATCATAAGTTCCGCAGGGTGTAATATCTGAAGAAGTATTCGTTTCTCTACAAACAATGCGCATAAATCGTTGTCCGACAGCAGCATCGGCAGGTATTGTAACATCGGCTGTGGCTGTGAAAATTGTAGTGGTTGCCGATATTGATGTATAAACAGTTTCATCGCTGTCGGTAAAATCACCGTCGTAATTCCAATCTACAAATATTTTAAAGGCTTTGGCATAATTTCCGCCGCATGTTCCGAGTTTTACGGCAATGCTTTGCTGACTTCCGGCAACGAATACGGCTGTAAGCGATTCATCTGCTGAAAAATCGGTATAAGAAGCGCATTCACCGGCGGTATTGTTTACAACTGAACCGAATGAAACTTGATCGATTTCGGAATCTGAATCGGAGTTTGCTGTCGATGCGCAATATTCGGGCACAAAACCGATAACAATCTCGAAAGATTTAGTTACAGAATATTGATTTGATGCTCCGGCAGTAGCGTCAAACGTAAGTGTTGCTGCTGTTCCGGGCATCGTTTGCGCTAAAGCTGTTACGGAGAACGTGAACTCCTGAGTTTCTCCGACAACTAAACCGCCGGAAGTTCCTTCGGATTGATTTATAGTCAAATCGGATGAAAGACTTGACAGATAGGCGAGAATGTTCAAAACATCGGCATCTCCGGTATTTGTAAGCGTTACGGTAACATCGGCAGTTTCTCCCGTATCGAGAATTGAGTTTCCGCCGTCATTAATTGTCAAACCTCCAACCTCAAGTTTTGGGGCTTGTATCGGTAAATTCAGAACTGCATTCCAAGTATTTGTGCCGTCGGTCATTGTTAAATTGAATTGCGCAACATGCCCAAACGGTACATTATCGGTAACAAAAATCATAAATTTATCAGAACTTGTTGCCGTTCCGTCGTTTCCGGCAATTGTGCCGAAAGCTACGTTTGAGTTCAGATTTAAACTTTCAATATACGCATCTGTTGTTATCATGGTTACGGAAACATTTGTGGCTTGGTCGGGTCCCACATTTACGAGCGTAAGGTCAATATATCCGTTTTGACCGAATCCAATTGAGGTTTCTCCGTTTACTAAAAATCCGTCTAATGTAAGATATGCGCCTTCGGGCGATATTACCGTAATGTCTTGTAAATAAGTTACTTTATTATACCCTGTTATTGCGACAGTGAGCACATCTCCGGGAGATACGCCTGAAACAGGAAGCGAAGCCGAACCGCCGGCTACCGTAGCCGTTCCGATAATTATACCATCTTTTGAAAGACAAGCAAATGCGCCGTCCATATCGCAAGTAATTGTAAATTCGTTACTTCCGAAAATTAATTCACTATTGTGAGAAATCACCATGTCCGAAGTATTATCAGTGCGTACCATCAACGACGGGTCGCCGAACGTTGTCCAAGTATCGGTCATTGCAAAATCAGATGTTTCGTCATTCATCAGAAACATGCCGTTTACGACGATGCCTGTAAATGTACGTTTGATGTTTTCGGCATACGATTCAACCAAAATATCGACCATTTCATCTTGTGCAGCCATCGGCGGACTCCACGATTGATTGATTGTTGAAGCACAAATAGCAATGGCGCCTGTCGGTTCGCCGCCGTTTTCGGAACGCAACCACGATTCGCCGAAACACGTTTGCCCGACAAAGTTTCCGTTCACACACGCGACATCGAAAATGAAGGGCAGTTTATTATCATTTGTTAGGGCATTCACATCGGCAACATCAAAACCGGAAGACACCCAGAATGTATCGGAGCCGTGTCCGATATACGTTACAACGCCTGCGCCGCTGTTCAAAGCTGCCGCTACTTGTGCGTCTGTTGCATTTCCCGCTGCATCATTTCCGCCTTGTGAGCCGTCGTAAACTTCATAAGACGGTGTATCGTAAGTATATCCGAGTAAATCTGCAAGCATATTGCGCGAGTGTTGGTAGTCATATTCGTTGTCATCTCCCGGACCTTCGGCAGAAGCTACGCCGAGTGTTCTGTTCAAAAATCCGTCTGCAAGTTGGTCGCCGTGCTCATATTCAATGGTTCGCAACACTTGGGTTGAAACATGAGCTTCGGTTTCGGCAGAAAAACGTCCGACAAAAAATTCCTGATAATTGTCATTTCCGGTTACATACGCATACGCATTGTCGGAATCGCCGCCTAAGCCGCCGCCCGAATTTGTCGGAACTTGTGCTGCATCGCCCACTAAAAGCAAGTAAGTCAAACCGTTAGTGTTATAATAATTCTGAACGTATGTTTTAATGGCAGCGGCTGTGCTTCCGGCTGCTGTTTTGGAAACTAAAACAGTCGGACGACCGATTGTATTTTTCCAATCCGCCAACGGTTGAACTGCGGTCATCCACGCATCATTGCAGATAATGAGCATGTTACCGTTTTCTTGAAGTGGTGTATATTTTGCATTTTGTTCGTAGTTTAGAAAATGTCTCGCATAAATTTCCGAAAATTCTCGTTCAATTTTTTCAGATTTTTTTGTACGAACAAATTCATTTTCACCTTTTTGGCGGTCAAATGTGATTTTTACGGTAAGTTCGGAATAAACCAAAAGCGCATTCTTTTTCGGATTGTATTGAAACGGATAGATATTTAGGGCTTGACCGCGAAAATCGCGTGCAATATAAGGTGCATTCAAATCGGCAAGTTTTCCGGGAAAATACGAGTCCGATTCGTAAGACTTTCCGTATTCGTAAGGTATATCCGACGGTTTTTTATCTCGCGTAAAATTTCCTTTTGACGGTGCAACACGCACATTTTCAACGGTTTCAAACTTTGAATCCAAAATTTGAATCTTAGCCGAACCTAAATCGGGAACAATCAAGGCTTCTGTAAATTTCAACACATCGGGCGCGCCTTTTTGCAACATCAATGAGCCGTTTTCGGCTGTCGGAATTAAGGCTTCGCCGCGCGGCGTGTTTACCGATTTAAAACTGTATTCATTCAATTTGAATGTAATAATCATTTCATTTTCAGAAGAATACAAAATTTTAGTTTCATTTTTTTGAGCTGAAACTACCCCGAAAAAAAGCAGAAAAACTGCCAGAATATTAAACTTTTGTCGCATAAATTATTTTTAAAAGATATTAACAGTCAGATGCAAATCAGACTTTACGTTGCATCAAAAGTACGCTTTTTTTAGACATTTGAAGCATAAATTATCGTATAATCTTTGACTAAAATAAGTAAGGCTTGAAGTATTGTTCCAAAATTGTATAAAATTCGGAGTATGAGGTTAATCGTTTTAAATGAATCACATCTAATTCAGAACCAATAGGTTGGTACAAATCTGAAATTGTCAATTCTCTTCTCCGACGTTTTGAACGAGAGGCATGTACTTTGAGAATAACGTCTTGCAAAAGTTCTTTAGGGTGCGAAACGCGCTCCGGATTGGTCGGTAATCCTAACTCTGCATCGGATAGTGGTGTTCCGATTTTTCGACGAAGTAAGTCTGTGTCAGCCAGCATCCAAGCCTCGGTTTCATACACAGGAATAAGCGGAATGACTTCTTCACAAATTTCCGAGCCTGAATGCGAAGAAACGAATTGTAATGCCGGATTTATACGTTCTGTCCGAGCACGTTCGGTTGTTTCCGAATCCGCATCGGCATGTAAAATAAGTAAACTTGCTCCAAAATCGGAACTTGCTTTTTTCGCAGCTTCGACAACTTGTTCGGCAAATGACAATCCCGTTTTGGAAATTCTTATTTCATTTATTTTAAAATCAATATCAAAATTAGATTTTTCAAAAATCAGTTTTAATGAATTTTCGATAACGGGTGTAAGAAAACGATAATCTGTCGTCCCTTCTGCAAAAAATCCGATAAACATTTGCTTATACCTCATAGTTGTTCAATTAGCTCCGGATGATTAAGGAAATCTTCTATTGTTTTTATCGTAAATTTGTGCTCGGCGTCGGTGAATTGAATTTTAGATTGTGGATTTTTTGACACGGGAATTATGCTCGTAACCCCGATAGAGTGCCGTTTTCCGTTATACGTCATGATGCGTTTGCGTTGCTGTGAGTAAAGTATCTTCACAGAAGGTCTGTATATCTTGTTATTTAACGAATTAATAAAGACAGGTGAATGTGTATTTACGATTACTTGCCTGAGAGGATACTCAATATCAATAAAATTGGTAGTTAAATTAAACAAAAGTTCAGCCATTGCTTGAATTCTGTGCGGATGAATGCCGTTTTCCGGTTCTTCAAAACAGAGCAAACCGTTATGTTTCGTATCTGCCTCCATAATGCACAAAGCCAGAATCCGAAGAGTTCCTTCGGATAATACACGAGAAGTGTATTCTTTTTTGTCAATATCTTTGAGTTTTATCAGATACTGTTTGTTTTCTTTGTCATCTATGACGTCTGCCTTTATAAAACTTGGAATAAACTTTTGCAACCTATCAGAGACTTCGGATGTAATAAAAGAATCGTCTTGTTTCAATCTATAAAAAGCTCCCGCTAAGTTCTTACCGCTCTCGGATATAACATCGGAGCCATATTCTTTTTGTGTCGGGCGTCGCAAATCTTCCGGATTCAGTTGCAAAAATTTCCACTGTTTTAGTTCTTCTTTAACAGCAAGTACATGTGGAAAATCGACTGTATCAAAGCTACTCAGAACTGTTCTTGTGGCATTAATAAGTGGAAATCTTCGTCTGTTTCGTTTTGAAGAATCGTCTTCAAGCACAGTTACTGTGGGAATACCGTTTTCTTCTGTTGTTTTAATGAATGGAATTTTTCGTTTGCTTTTCTGAATTGAAGGTATCCACATTTCAGCGTATTTGCTCGGAATGGCTTGTAATGCCCAGTTGTCTTCATTCGGATTGATAATTTCAAGATGCTCGTAAGTTACAATTAAATTTTGAATATCGGTAACACTCAATAATCTTGAAATTTTTAAAACATATTGTAATCTCGTATATCGAATGTCTGTCGTGTTACCCCAAGCATCGCTTACGGTTTTATTGACTAACATTTCTACCTCAAAACTCATCTCATCGGCATAGTCTGTTTCACTGTATTGCGTAAATAATTCCGACAGTTCGCCGCGCTGCTCGCCGAATGCTTTTTTTATGTTGTCAGATGTTGCTAAGGAACTTAAAAGTTTAAACGCATCAAACAAATTGCTTTTTCCTGAAGCATTCAGCCCGGCAATAACTGTAAACGGAGAAAATTCCATTTCGAAATTTACCAACGATTTAAAGCCGTTTATCTTTATGTATGTTATCATTTTCTAAAAAAAAAACTTAATGACATCAAAGATAGTAAAACTACTCGAAATTCAAACAATTTACATTCTTTTTCGTATTTTTGAACAAAATTATATTCAAATCAAAATTCAAATCATGTTCAAAAAAATTACAATTCTTAGTTTAATGTTTATCGTATTGATAAACAGCTATTTGAGAGCCGATGAAGGCATGTGGATTCCGCTGCTTTTGCAGAAATACAACATCGAAGACATGCAAAAAAAAGGTTTCAAACTCACGGCGGAAGACATTTACAGCATCAATCAGGCGAGTATGAAAGATGCCGTAATGATTTTCGACGGCGGTTGTACGGCGGAGTTAATTTCCGATAAAGGATTGATAATCACCAATCATCATTGCGGATTCAGTCAAATTCAAGACCACAGTTCGCTCGAAAACGATTATCTGACCGACGGTTTTTGGGCGGCATCGCACGACGAAGAATTGCCCAACAAAGGCTTAACCGTTACGTTTCTTGTGCGCATGGAAGATGTTACGGCACAAGTACTTGCAGGTGTAGCCGACGATGGCGAAGAATCTGTCAGACAAGCCGCAATTGACAAAAATATTGAAAAAATTAAGGAAGAAGCCGTCAAAGGAACGCATTATCAGGCAAAAGTGAAAGCGTTTTTTTACGGAAATCAGTATTTTCTCTTCGTGCAGGAAGAATTTCTGGATGTGCGTTTTGTGGGAGCGCCGCCGTCGGCAATCGGTAAATTTGGCGGCGACACAGACAATTGGATGTGGCCCCGACACACCGGCGATTTTTCGCTTTTCCGAATTTATGCCGACAAAGACAACAAACCTGCGGAATATTCCGAAAATAATGTGCCGTTTACGCCCAAAAAACACTTCACAATTTCGATGAAAGGCACTCAGCCCGGCGATTTTACGATGGTTTTCGGTTACCCCGGAAATACGGAAGAATACCTCACAAGCTATGCCGTGGATATGATTCAAACTAAAATAAATCCGTATCGCATCGAAATTCGCCAAACGAGTATCGACCTCATGCTTGCGGATATGGAAAAATCGCCCGCCGTGCGCATCCAATACGCCGACAAACATGCCTCTGTTTCAAATGCTTGGAAGAAATGGATAGGCGAAAACAACGGTTTGAAACGTTTGGATGCCGTAAATGTTAAAAAACAACGCGAAGCTACTCTTACACAGTGGATTAACCAAGATGAAACGCGCAAACAAAAATACGCTTACATTCTGCCCGAATTTGAAAAAATTTACGCCGATTATGCTCAATACAGTTTTGCCGAAGAATATTTTTACGAAGCCATTTGGCGCATGGAATCTGTGAAAATGGCAACCAGAATGCGCTATTTAGTCGAAAAAGGCTCGGAATTTAAACCCGAAGACGTGGAAAAAATTCGAACCTCTGCCAAAAATTTCTTTAAAGATTACAATCTCGAAACGGATAAGAAAATTTTCAAAGCTCTTCTGTCTCTGTATGTTACGAATGTGGACAAACGATTTCAACCGGAATTTAGCACGTTTGTAAAATCAAAATATCTCGATTTGTCCGACCCCAAAAAGTTGGATGCGTATGTGGATTTCTATTTTGAAAAAACTTTTTTCTTGCACGAAGACCAACTGATGAAATTTTTCGATACCTACGCCAAAGCCGATTACAAAAAGCTCGAAAATGCGCCGGCATATCAGTTTTATACCAATTTTATGAACATGTATGTGGCTCAAATTATGCCGGTTGTGAAATCGTATGACCAAAAAATTGCAAATCTCAATCGCTTCTACATGCGCGCGCTCATGGAGGCGGATTCAGCCAAAATTTTCTATCCGGATGCAAATTTCACGTTGCGTGTAACTTACGGTAAAGTAGCCGATTACGAACCCAAAGACGGCATAAAATACAAACATTACACCACAGTGGACGGCATTATTGAAAAAGACAATCCGGATATTTACGATTACCGCGTGCCGCAACGCCTGAAAGACCTTTATGCCGCCAAAGATTACGGCGATTATGCCGAAAACGGCGAGCTGCACACCTGTTTCATTGCCACGAACCACACCACCGGCGGAAATTCCGGAAGCCCGGTGCTGAACGCAAACGGCGAACTCATCGGCGTAAATTTCGACCGCTGCTGGGAAGGCACCATGAGCGATATCATGTATGACCCCGCGCAATGCCGCAACATTTCGTTGGACATTCGTTACGCGCTTTTCCTGATTGACAAATTCGCCGGCGCAAGCTACCTGTTGGACGAAATGATAATCGTAAAATAATGATATTTAGATGTTTAACTTTGCCGAAGTTTGAACTGTCGGCAAAGTTTTTCCTCGAAAATTTAGAAATATGTAGATACTCAAATTTTATTTGCCATATATGAGTCCGGTCTAAAAAGCCTGTTTTATTTTAGCTAAACAATCTATATG
>DYSM01000423.1 GCA_020718265.1 Draconibacterium orientale
TGATGTTCAACTTTATTGCTTTTCAAAAATGAATTTCAATAAATTACAATCAGTTGAATGAAAAAGCGATTCAAAATCTAAGCCATTACAAAATCAAGTTGCTTGCGTTCGGTGTTGGCTCTTACTATTTGAATATTTACGTGGTCGCCTAGTTGAAAGCGTTTGTTTTTGTTTTTGCCGTAGATTACGTAGTTTTTTTCGTCGAAAACATAAAAGTCGTCTTCCATCTCGCGCAAGGAAACCATGCCTTCAATTTTATATTCGGCTATTTCTACATAAATGCCCCACTCGGTAACGCCCGAAATAACGCCTTCGTAAATGTTGCCTACTTTATCTTTCATAAACTCAACGGCTTTGTACTTGGTCGATGAGCGTTCGGCTTGTGCGGCGCGGTATTCCATTTCTGAGGAATGTTTGCACTTTTCGGCATAAAATGGCTTGTTGGCAGAGCCTTCGCCATTCAAATACGCAAAGAGCAAACGATGTACCATCACATCGGGGTAGCGGCGAATGGGTGAAGTGAAATGCGTGTAATAATCGAAAGCCAAACCATAATGCCCAATGTTTTTCACATCGTACTCGGCTTTTGCCATAGAGCGCACGGCAAGCGTTTCGATTAGGTTTTCTTCAGTTTTTCCAGCTACATCGGTCAACAGTTGATTGAGCGAGGTCGTAATCTCTTGGCGAGAAGCCAGTTTGAGCTGATAGCCAAACTTTTTGATAAAATCGGAAAAACTTTTCAATTTCTCTATGTTTGGCTCATCGTGTACACGATATACAAACGTTTTTGCTTTTGCTTTGTCGTTTACTTTGCCTACAAATTCAGCTACTCGCTTGTTGGCAAGCAACATAAATTCTTCTATGAGTTTGTTGGCATCTTTCGATTCTTTGAAGAAAACGCTCAATGGTTTTCCTTTTTCGTCAATTTCAAATTTCATTTCTACTCTATCGAACGAAATAGAACCGTTTTTGAAACGTTTGGCACGTATTTTCTTGGAAAGTTCATCGAGTTTCAAAATTTCTTCTGAAAGTTCGCCTGCTTTGTCTTCGATTATTTGTTGGGCTTCTTCGTAAGCAAAACGCCTGTTGGAGTTGATGATTGTTTTGCCAAACCACTCGTTGAGTATCTTGGCATTTTCGTCTAATTCAAAAACGGCAGCAAAACAAAGTTTGTCTTCGTTGGGTTTTAACGAACAGATTCCATTTGAAAGGCGTTCGGGCAACATGGGCACTGTTCTATCTACCAGATACACAGAAGTAGCGCGTTTGTAAGCTTCCTCATCGAGGGTAGAATTGGGCGTAACGTAGTGCGTAACGTCGGCAATGTGCACACCTACCTCGTAATTGCCATTTTCGAGCTTTTGAATGGAAAGTGCATCGTCAAAGTCCTTTGCATCAACTGGGTCGATGGTAATGGTGGTGATGTTTCTAAAGTCTTTGCGTTTTGCAATTTCCTCTTCGGTTATGATGTCCGAAATTTCTTCGGCAGCTTTGAGTATGGATTCGTCAAATTTATAGGGCAATTCAAACTCGGCAAGTATGGCGTGCATTTCGGTTTCGTGTTCGCCCGCATTTCCAAGCACACGAAGTACTTCGCCTACCGGATTTTTGCCTCTTTCGTTCGATTCAATAATTTGAGCTACTACTTTTTGACCGTTTAATGCTCCATTGAGTTTGCTTTTGGGTATAAAAAGGTCAGAACTTAGGCTTTTGCTGTCGGGAATCATAAAAGCAAAGCTGTCGGTAATTTCCATAGTGCCGACAAAATATTTCTTAGAACGTTTTAATATCTGAATCACTTCACCTTCGGGATTCTTGTTGCTGCGAATTGCATATACATAGAGTTTTACCTCATCGCCGCCCAGTGCGCCATGCAAATTGCGTTGCGAAACGTAAATATCTTGTACTTGTCCTTCGCAAATGACATAAGCGGAGCCTTGAGCCGTCATATCTACTAAGCCGGTTAAGTATCCGCTTTGTTTCAAGAGTCTGTATTTGCCAGTGCCTATTTCTTCTATTTGCTTATCTTTTTTGAGTTCGAGCATAAGCGCGGCTATTTGGTGCTTTGTGCTTACGTCGTGTATGTCTAAGCGTTTGGCTATTTGCTTGTAATTGAAATTGGCGTTGGGTTTCTTTGAAAAAATTCCCAAAACAGACTGTTTCAACTGTGAAGAAGTATAGGCAATCTGTTTGCCTTTTTTATCTTTTTTCTTGTCTTTTGGCATAATGTTGTTTTTTTTATGACTGATAATCCACTTGAAAGCACGCTTTTAGATTATTTTCTATTTGCTTTTGCATGGTTTATCGTATGCAAATATATAAAAAAAATTTGAAAATGGATTAATTTGAAAATTTGAAAATGGATTAATTTGAAAATTT
>DYSM01000424.1 GCA_020718265.1 Draconibacterium orientale
TTTTTTTCATTAAAAAAAGTTAAAGATTTGCCATCAAAACATTTTTTCAAAGCAGGCTTGTGAGGCAAAATACAAAAGATTATCTTACTTAAAAACAAACACTTAGCTTAATTTCATTTTTAACATATTGCGAGTAAAATAGAATGCCTAGAATTCAATTTTAACATTTATTATTTGCAATAGATTGTTTATTAACAAAAAAGCGTTACTTTTGCACCGTTTTTCACGCAAGTTCTTGGTCGCTGACTATGTCAAAATTCATGGTTGTAGGCACGTAGCTTGCAATTTTAGGGAAGAGATAGCGAACAGTTAAGAAAAACGCAGTGATTTAGAAACTCTCGTCGAAAGAGTTAATTTTTTATACTTCCAAAAACTGTTCTACACAGATTTTTAATAAAAAAGCAATGATAGGCTGAATGCGATTTTCAGCTTAAATAGAACCTTTTGCTTTTCAAACAACAAACATTTATGGAACAAACAAGCTTCGAACGCTTTGACCAACTGGGTCTTAAACAAGAAATTTTAGATGCAATAAAAGATTTAGGTTTTGAAACACCTACTCCCATTCAACTAAAAACAATTCCTCACATTTTAACGTCTGACAAAGACATAGTAGCATTAGCACAAACCGGAACAGGCAAAACTGCCGCTTTTGGCTTGCCCATATTGAACAAAATAGATGTTCATTCACAGAGCATTCAAGCTCTTGTGCTCTCGCCAACGCGCGAATTGGGTATGCAAATAGCCAAAGACATTGAAAATTACTCTAAAAACATGAAAGGTTTGAAAGTAGTTTCAGTTTATGGTGGAGCTGCCATTTACAATCAAATCAAAGAACTCGAGAAAAAACCTCAAATAGTAGTAGGTACTCCGGGCAGAATGTTGGATTTGATTAAACGTAAGAAATTAAACATCAACAACATTAAATGGGTAGTACTCGACGAAGCCGACGAAATGCTTTCGATGGGTTTCAAAGAAGACATGAACTCTATTTTGGCTGAAACGCCAGCAGAACGTAATACTTTCCTTTTCTCGGCTACCATGCCGCGCGAAATTGAGCAAATTGCTAAAAATTATATGCAAAATGCCGAATATATTTCTGCCGGACAGCGCAATGTGGGTGCTAAAACCGTAAAACATTTCTATTATGTAGTAAGTGCTAAAGACAGATACAGCGCTCTAAAACGTATTGCCGACATCAATCCCGATATTTATGGTATTGTTTTCTGTCGCACACGTATGGAAACCAAAGAAGTAGCCGATAGTTTAATGACCGATGGTTACAATGCCGATGCGTTGCACGGCGACCTTTCGCAAGCCCAACGCGACCACGTAATGCAACGTTTCAGAAATGGTAACCTTCAAATTCTTGTAGCAACTGACGTAGCTGCTAGAGGATTGGACGTAAACGATTTAACTCACGTTATCAATTACAATTTGCCCGACGAATTAGAAGCTTACATTCACCGTAGCGGTCGTACAGGTAGAGCCGGAAAAGAAGGTATTTCAATTACCATCATACATTCAAGAGAAACTCACAAAATAAAAGAACTCGAAAAGAAAATTGGCAAATCGTTTGAACACAAACCTGTGCCCGGTGGAAAAGAAATTTGCACCAAACAGTTGTTTCACATGGTGGACAAAGTAAAAAATGTAGAAGTAAATACCGAAGAAATCAAACCATTCTTACCCGAAGTGTACGAAAAGTTTGAAGGTTTAACACGCGAAGAATTGATTCAACATTTTGTTTCTGCCGAATTTAGCCGATTCTTAGAGTACTACAAAAATGCACGCGACTTGAATTTTGTAAAACCCGACTCAGGCAGCGACCGTGGCGACCGCAAATCGCGCACACGTGATAGAGACAGAGGCGAAAGCTCTTTTGGTCGTGGCGAACGCAGCGAACGTGGCGAGCGTGGAGAACGTTCTCCAAGAAAAGAATCTGCTGATTTTACACGTTTTTACATCAATTTGGGTAAAAACAACAACATCACTCCCGGTGCATTGATGGGTATTGTGAATAAATATACCAAAATAAGCGATGCGCAATTTGGTGGCATCGATATTATGAAAAAATTCACATTCTTCGATTTTGATTCAAGATACAAAAACGAATTAATCAAAGCGTTGCACGGAAACATTGTTGATGAAGTTACCGTTGTGTTAGAGCAAACCAAGATGGAAACAGGTGGTTTTGATAAATCATCAAAAGGTGATGACAATCCGAAGAAAAGAGCAAGCCGCTCAAGCAATCGTGGCGATTATCGCGAAAAAAGTGATAGAGGATTTTCAGGCGGTGGCAACTTTAGAGGCAACGACAGAAGAAAAACCTCAACCCGCAGAAAAAGCATGTAATTAATGTTTAA
>DYSM01000052.1 GCA_020718265.1 Draconibacterium orientale
TATTTACAGTTCGGAAGGAACTGATTTGAAAAAATGGTATAATCCGGAGTGGAAATCGTTTGATAATGTGAAAGATAACACATCCGATGTCGAAGATTTACGTCGCGCTTTGGAGGAATCCGTGCATCGTCATTTGATGTCAGACGTGCCGTAAGGCGTGTTGCTTTCGGGCGGTTTGGATTCTTCGATAATTTCGGCGGTAGCAAAAAAATATTCGGCACGTCGTATTGAATCCAACGATATGAAAGACGCGTGGTGGCCCCGTTTGCACTCATTTGCGGTCGGTTTATCCGATTCCAAAGACCTTATTGCGGCTCGAAAAGTTGCCGAACATATTGACTCCGTGCATCACGAAGTTACTTACACAGTTCAGGAAGGTTTGGACGCATTGCGCGATGTGATTTATCATATTGAAACCTACGATGTTACAACGGTAAGAGCTTCAACACCGATGTTTTTGCCGGCGCGTGTGATAAAATCTATGGGCGTAAAAATGGTTCTGTCCGGCGAAGGTGCTGACGAGATTTTTGGCGGATATTTATACTTTCATAAAGCCCCGAATGCCAAAGAATTTCACGAAGAAACGGTTCGAAAATTGAGCAAATTACACCTTTACGACTGCTTGCGTGCAAACAAATCGCTTGCTGCGTGGGGCGTTGAGGGGCGTGTGCCGTTTTTAGATAAAGAATTTATGGAACTTGCCATGTCGTTGAATCCGAATGATAAAATGGCGGGCAACGGAAAAATGGAAAAACACATTTTGCGTAAAGCGTTTGAAGATTTTCTGCCCGAAAGTGTGGCTTGGCGACAAAAAGAGCAATTTTCAGATGGAGTCGGTTACAGTTGGATTGACAGCTTGAAAGCCATGGTTGAACGCGAAGTGAGCGATGAACAATTGGCACATGCCGAGTTTCGTTTTCCGGTAAATCCGCCACAAAGCAAGGAAGAATATTATTACAGAAGCATTTTCGATTCGTTCTTCCCCGGCGATGAGTGCGCCCGCTGTGTGCCGTCGGTAAAATCTATTGCTTGCAGTACGGCAGAGGCATTGGCGTGGGATGCTTCGTTCCAAAACAACGCCGACCCGAGCGGTCGCGCAGTCGGACTTGTACACGCGGAAGGTTATGATGTGAAATAAACAGTGTTTGTAAGAAAATGTATAAATGTTTGATTTTAAGTAAATTATAGTTTTTTTTAATCAAAAGTTTTCTCATTTAGTGGTCAATCAATTGTCATTCAGTTGTTTTTTTTATTTCAATAGAATTTCTAAAAATATTCAGAACAAAATTCTGCTTTAAATTGACAAAATAAAAACTATGCCAAAGTCTAAAACTTTGGCATAGTTGATAATCAATGAGTTATATTTTTTTATTATTTTGGCAATTCCGGCGATTTTTTGGTTTCAGCCGCAATATCTCCAGTTAGCGTTTTTAAGAATGTTGCAATTTCTGCTACTTCTGCATCCGTCAAATCTTTTTTCAAACTTTCTTTGCCCATAATTTTGACGGCATCTTCCAAAGTAGGTGCGCCTCCGTCGTGAAAATACGGCGATGTTTTTTCAACGTTGCGCAACGATGCGGTTTTAAACATGTACATATCGACTGAATCTTTTGTCAAGTCAAATCGACCTTTATCTTTACCGTTATACACAAATTTTTGGAACGAATCGCCGCCAAGTGTTGCACCACGGTGGCAAGCTACGCAACCCGTATTCATGAACGTTTCCAAACCTTTCTTTTCGGCATCCGAAAATACGTTTTCGCCGGCAAGATATTTGTCGAATTTCGATGGCGTGAGCAGCGTGCGTTCAAATGCGCCAATGGCTTTTTTCATATTTGCATACGTTACCGGATCTTTGTCTTCCGCGAAAGCTGCTTTGAATAATTCTACATAACCTTTTACTTTTTTCAAACGATCAACGACTGCTTTTTCCGACGGCATGTTCATTTCCACGGGATTCAGCACCGGACCGCCGGCTTGCGCTTCCACGTTCGGCTCGCTACCATCCCAAAATTGCGTTGTGTGCAACGCTGCGTTGAAAACGGTGGGCGAATTTCGAGTTCCGTTTTTTCCCAAATCGCCTGGCGAAGTTGCCAAGTTGTCCACACCAAATGTTTCCAAATTATGGCATGTGTTACAACTGTTTTTTCCGTCTTTTGAAAGGCGAGTGTCGAAATACAGCATTTTTCCGAGCGTAATTTTGGCTTCGGAGAGGATATTCTCCGGGTTTTCAGCTTTTTCGGGCAAAACTGCAAACATTGACAGTGCTTTTTCACGTACAACGTCTTTTTGCTCGGCTACGGAATCTTTTGTGTCTTCTTTGGGTTCGCTTGCGCAATTCGCCAGAAACAGCGAAAATGCAGCAACTATGACATACAATTTTTTCATAAAAACGATATTTTGTGGTTTAAAATAAAGTGCAAAGTTATGAAATTTATAACACGAAAATGCCAAAAATAAAGTTAAAACGGAGCCGAAATATGAAAGAAAAAATGCTTTTCACCTAAATGATTGACCGAAAAGTCGAAGCGTAAAAGTTTGTCGTAATAACTCAAAAAATTTAGACTGAAACCGCCGCTGTACAAAGCCGTGTTTGAAAGTGTATTTGTTTGATTGTAAGTAATATCTGAATTTTTCACATACGCGATATCGACAAATGCGCTAAGATAAATTGTTAAATGTACTTTGCTGAATTTTTCAAACGGAATGTAAGGAATTGTAAACACGGTTTTGGGCAAAAGTTCAAAATTTAAGTTATTGTTGCACAACGCAAAGTCCTCACCGTAAACAACATAGTATTCGTAACCGCGTATATTAAATTCTGTTCCCAGTGCATCTTTCAGGTAAAAAGGTTGTTCGCCTCCAAATGATTTTTTTAAAACAAGTTGGTTACCGAGACTGAATTTCTTTCCAAATCTGTGATAATTAGAAACTTGCGGGCGAATCAATAAAAAAGAGATGTTGCTTTTCGGAAAAAAAACAAGTCCGGTGTGTTGGGCAAATAAACGAAACCGATAGCCCGACATCGGAAAAGTTCGAGAATCTCGCACATCTTTGTCGAAAATATATCGCAAATAAACGTATTCCGATTTCAGATTTGGCGATGTGTAGTAGTTCGGATTTAAGGTCAAAATTGTATCGGAAACCGTGCGGAAATTATACGCTAAACCCAGCGTATGTTGCTCGCCGGGTTGCACTCGGTGAAAATATTCGCCGGAAATTTCGTGGGCATTCATTACGAAATCGCCTTGCAGTTTCAGTTGTGTATATTTGTCTTTTTCAATGATATATGGCGTTTCATTCCGTTTGTAAATTTTAAAAAACAGGCTTGCTCCGTTTTTACGCGCGTCATCAAAATAGATATTTTTGTAAAATAAACTTATCTGTTTATCGTAACCGTAAACGCCGTAAGCTCCAATATTTTCATTGTGCCCGCGAAAATTATATTTTTCAAATCCGGCACTTAGTTTTATGCGTGTCCAATCTTTTTCTTTCAGCCATGCGTTTAAATTTCGGTCGGCATACGTTACATTAAATAACGGAATGAAATACCAGCGTTCAACTACTTCAATATGAATATGTAAGCTGTTTTCAGAAAGAGTGTCCGTTTTAATATTTACAAAATTGAAAAGCGGTAGTTTTTCTAAGTTTTGTTTGCTTTCCAAAATTAATTTCGGTAACGCATCCTTACAAACGGAATCACCTTCGGAGAAACGGATTTCGCGTCGAATAACTTGCTCTTTTGTGGTTTTGTTGCCGCTAAAAGTTAGCTTTGAAATGTATAAGGTATTTGAACAATCTCCCTTCGTCTGCGCATATAGTGAGCTTAGATTCAAGAAGTTGAAAAAAATAACCAGAAAAAAGATGTATGTTTTGTATAGCAGGTTCTTTTGCACTATGCTTTAAATATTTTTGAATTTCCGATGCCTAATTTAGCAAAAAAATATGAAAATGAAACACTTAACACGCCAAAACCGTATTTTATGCTTCGTATTAGATTAATTGAAGATGCTTCGTCGAAATATTTTGTCGGGCAAGTGATTTCGGCGATTTCAAATCCTTTGAAAAATATTTGCGCAAGCATTTGATTATCAAATACAAAATCGTCTGAATTTGCGTTGTAATTTATACTTTCCAAAACTTTGCGAGAAAAAGCGCGGTAACCCGTGTGATATTCAGAGAGTTTTTGATTCATCAAAATATTTTGCGAAAAAGTCAATAATCTGTTCGCAACATACTTATACCGAGGCATTCCGCCCTTGCGCGCGCCGCCGCCCAAAATGCGCGAACCAATCACAACCGGATAAACATCATTTGCAATCAAATAACACATTGACTGTAAAAGTTTCGGAGTGTATTGATAATCAGGATGTAACATGACAACAATATCAGCGCCGAGTTCAAGTGCTTTATTGTAACACGATTTTTGGTTTCCGCCGTAGCCGGTATTTTTTTCGTGCCGAATAATGTGTTTGATTCCGATTTGTTCGGCAACCTGCACGGTATTATCGCGACTTCTGTCGTCTGTAAGTATCACGAAATCAACAATATCAAACGGAATTTCGTCGTAAGTTTTACCCAACGTTTTTTCCGCGTTGTAAGCAGGCAGAACTACAGCTATCTTTTTATCGGAAATCATTGATTTTCAGTCTTTTGATTTTTAATAGCATATTTTTCAAACTCAGCTTTTATATCTGAAAGTAAAGCTTCGGGCACGGGTTGAGGGCGCATGGTTTCGGCGTTTACGAAAACCAACGTGGTACTGCCGACATTCAACAAATCGCCGGCTTCGTTAGATACCTCATATTCAAAGTCTATGCGCGAACTTGGTAAGGTTTTCAAATAGGTACGAACGGTAAGCAAATCGTCGTAATATGCCGGGCGTATGTATTTGACATTCAGCGATAAAACAGGCATCATCGTGCCGTTTTCTTCCATTTTGCTGTATGACCAACCGAGCTTCCGAACCATGTCTGTGCGACCGACTTCGTAATAAAGCGGATAATTTCCGTAATAAACGTAACCCATTTTGTCTGTCTCGCCGTAGCGCACGCGGATTTTGCTTTCTGAAACAATCATTCTTTTTTTCTTGCAAAGATAAAATTTCTTGAGGCTTATAAAGTTGAAAAGTCAAAATTTCTTTGTTTTTTTAGCAAAAATCAAGATTTTGACAAATCTTCGGAATAGATAGCCGACACTAAATTTCGCAAATTAAATTGCGATGCCATGACTTGTCCGTAAGCTACTGCTGTTCTAATTGCAAGTAAATCACCACGTTGAGTAGGAGGTAAGCTCACTGTTTTGCCAAATACATCCGATGATTCACATATCGGTACCACAACGTCGTAAAATTCCGTTTCGCCTGACGACGAAATATTTTCGATTTTGTGATATGCCTGATACAGAGCCGGTCGTATCAAATCTGTCATGCCGGCATCCACAACAGCAAAATTTGTGGTTTGTCCGTGTTTGATGTATAACACTTTGGTTATCAGACTTCCGCATTGAGCTACAATGGCGCGTCCGAGTTCAAAGTGCAGCGATTGTCCTGCGCGTAAATCCAAAAATTGATGAAATAATTTGAAATAAGCCTTGAAGTACGGGAAATCTGTGTTGTCCGGATTTTTGTAGTCCACACCTAAGCCGCCGCCTACATTTATGGTTTTCAGTAAGATACGATTTGAAATAAACCAGTCCTGAATTTTATTTACACGAATACACAAACTTTTGAATACATCCAAATCTGTAATTTGAGAGCCTATATGTAAGTGTAAACCAATCAGTTGCAAGTTTTTTAATGATTTTAGCAGTTCGGGCAATTTTTCTAAATCGGACATGTTGATGCCAAATTTATTCTCTTCCAAACCGGTTGTAATATAATGGTGTGTCTTGGCATCAATATTCGGATTTAAACGTACGGCAATACGCGCAATTGTGTTGCGTGATTGTGCTAACGCGTTGATTACTTGCATTTCCGGAATGGATTCTACGTTAAACGCGCCGATTCCGGCATCCAAACCGAGCAGAATTTCTTCGTCCGATTTTCCGACGCCGGCAAACAAGATTTTTACCGGCGGAAAGCCTGTTTCAAGCGCACGTTTTACTTCGTTTCCGCTCACACAATCTGCTCCAAAGCCTTGTTTTTGAATGATTTGCAAGATATCTCGCTCCGCATTCGCTTTCAGTGCATAATGTACATGAAAATTGTACGGCGCGGCGGCTTCCGACACTTTTTTCACAGTTTGGCGTAACAGTTCCGTGTCGTAAAAATAAAACGGCGTTTTTATGTTCTTAAATGCTGATATTTGGTCTGTTGTAAACATCTTCTTCTTCGAAATTTCTTTACAAAATTGGAAAATTTATCTTTTTTAAAAATCTTCCAAAAAGTCCTGATTTTTTATCTAAATATTAAAATCTAAAGTCAAATATATAATGTGTGTAAGAAAACTCATAACATATTGATATTCTTTACGATATAGCCAAATCTCGTTCCGAATATTTTTAGAAATTCTGTTGAAATTTAATTGAAACGATTAAAAAACAACTGAATGACTACTAAATGACAAATCATTCGACTGAAAAATAGGCTACAACATGCAGAATTTCAAATACTTACTAGTGTCATGTCAATCTTCAAATGACGCTACATTGTCCTACGGACGAATGCAGGTCAGTAGAGACTTTCCATCGTCCGCTAGGACATGGAAACGTCAGAAGAGCTTGACATGACACTAGTTATCTTACAGATACTGTCTATTGTAACAAATATTTACTCAGCAAGTTAAGAGCTTCAATTTTGTCCGTTTGTTTCACCAAAACCGATATGTTAAGCCGACTTCCGCCGTAAGAAATCATGCGAATCGGCACCGTTTCCAGAGCTTTAAAAATGCGCAACGCAATGCCCTGTTCGTCTGCTTTAATATTCCCGACTACACATATAATCGATTGATTTTCATCAATTTCGACAACACCGTAATTTTTTAGTTCGGAAATAATATCAGGTAAAAAAGTTGTGTCGTCAATGGAAACCGATACGGCAATTTCAGAAGTCGTAATCATGTCAATTGGGGTGCGGTATCGTTCGAACACCTCAAAAATTTTGCGAATAAAGCCGTAAGCCATCAACATGCGGCTCGATTTTATTTTCACAGCTGTAATATTGTCCTTTGCGGCAACGGCTTTTATTTGTCCGGGAATGTCGGTTTCGCGGATGAGCGTGCCCTCGCTTTCGGGTTTCACGGTGTTTTTCAAACGTACGGGAATACCTTGTTTTTGAGCCGGTTGTATGCTCGACGGGTGCATAATTTTAGCTCCGAAATAGGCAAGTTCGGCGGCTTCGTCAAAGGATAATTCGCGTATCGGTTTTGTGCCTTTTACAAAGTGCGGGTCGTTGTTGTGGAAGCCGTCGATGTCGGTCCAAATTTGAATTTCGCGTGCCGAAACCGCAGCTCCGATAAGGGATGCCGAATAATCGGAGCCGCCGCGTTTGAGGTTATCCACTTCGCCGAACGCATCGCGGCAAATGTCGCCTTGTGTGATAAACAGTTTAGTGTTCGGATATTTCTGTAACTCTCTGTTTATGTTTTCTTTAATGTAAAATTCATCCGGTTCGCCGTTTTTGTCAATGCGCATGAAATTTAATGCGGGAAGCAAAACATAATTGTGATTTGATTCAAGTAAGTGTAAGTGCATCAATGCGGTAGAAAGCAATTCGCCTTGTGCTAAAATATTTTTTTCTTCCCAAAGTGTAAAAACATCTTGCGTAAAATGTCGAATGTGCGAAAAATGTTGTTGGAGCAAATCCGTGGCTTTTTCTTGAAAAATTTCAGTCTTAAATAATTCGTTTGCAACTGTTTGATATTTTTCAAACAGCGTTTCGATTTTCACAAGTGCTTCTGATTTTTTACCTTCGGTCAGCAAATTACTGATTTAGACCAGCGCATTTGTTGTGCCGGACATTGCCGAAAGTACCACAATTTGAACTTCTTCCGGATTTTGTGCAACCAAATGCGCAACCTCGCGGATGCGTTGCGGCGAGCCAACCGATGTGCCGCCGAATTTGAGTATCATCATAAATTTAATTTTCGATATTTAAACAGTAGAAAACCAATCGGAATTCATTGAAAAAAACAAAATTCCGCTGTGGGTTGGAGTAACTGCTTATTTAAATTTTTGATAGTGTTATTTCACGATAAATAGAATTTCGAGTTCTTTATCGTTATCCAAATTGTCTTTTGTGAAAATTTTGAGTGCATTTTTTCCTTCTATAAAGCCGCCGATGGAGCCGATGTATGGTTTCACCGGCGAATCGTTAAGCGAATACGTTACATTTTTTGCGCCGGTTGTGGCATCGCTTGCTGCGAGAAATACGTTTACGTAAGCCGGATATACATCCAATCCGCCTTGTTTGGTGTAGGGTGAAACGCTGAAAAAGTAATGCAATTCGGGCGGCGTATTGTCAAGAATAAAGTGGAACTCTTTGGATGTTTGATTGTTCACGTTATCGTAGCAAACGATGCGCATTTTGTGCGGTCCGCTTGTGATGTATTCCAACGAGAACGGCAGCGAGTAAGTCTCTGCCGAAGGTTTATCGTCAATATAATACACAATGCGGTTGATGCCCGATTCGCTGTCTGCGCCTTTGAAACGGATGTTGGTGTTTCCGCCCAAAAATAAGGTGTCGCGTGTTTTGAAACTTGTGCCGAGGAAGTCGAAATCCAAAGCGGGCGAAGTTATATCTGCGTATAGATCTTCTTGTTTCACAACCATATTTTGATATTTGGCATCAATCAAGCGTTGAGTTTCCGAGCGGTTCTGCATACTGTCCAAAGCAAAATATTTTACGGTATGCAAACCCGAAACGCCGGGCAGATAGAACGGTTCGTTGTAATGTGAAAATGAGCTGCCGTTCATGGAGTATTGAATTTCCTGCAACCCGGATTTGTCGTCTGTTGCGCTCAGGCTCAGCCGTGAGCGTCCGGAAAAGTAAATTTTGTTGTCTTTTACAAATTGGTCGCCCAAGATAACTGAGCTGAGAATTGGCGCTTTTTTATCTAAATAAAATGAAAATGTGTGTTCGGTTTCTTTATTTTTTACGCGGTCGATAGCGTAGTAGTGCAACACGTGGTCGCCGTTATCAAGTGCGGCAACGGAAACGTGCGAACCCGAATATTTTCTGGGGCTTTCATCGTCAAAAGCATAAAAAATGTCGGAAACACCTGAGCCAAAATCGGTTGCTGCAAATATAATTCGCGTATCAACGGAAAATAATTCTTTGAACATTCCGCCGGCAATGGTGTGTTGAGTTACGGGCGGTGTGAGGTCGAGCGAGAAATCAATTTTTTGCGTTTGCTCAACGTTTCCGACGTGGTCTGTGGCGTAAAATTCGAGCGTATATTCGCCTTCGCGGTTTATTTGCAGAGCAGTTGTAAACGGTGTAAAAGGTAAACCGTTGATGGAATAATAGGTGTTTTCGACACCGGAAAGTTTGTCTTTTGCTGCGATGCTTATAGATAAATCGTTGCCGAAATAATTTTTTGTGTCGCTTGTATTTTTAGTGTCAGAGTTGAAATTCGCAGCGGATTTTGGAGACTCACCGTCGGCAAAAACTTCCCACACAATGTCTTTTGCGGTTTCGGAACGTGTGCCGTCGGCGTTTACGGAAGTCTTTGAGCGAATGTAATTTGCGCCTTCGGTATCAAAAAAATAAGGTTTCGTATCGTCTTGAGTTTGCGATTTTACAAGCTGTCCCGGGTCGGTTGGCGAGTTTGCAAGGCGTATGTACACCGGCATTTGTTTATTCCAATATAATTTTCCGTCGGGTGCGGTGTAGCTTTTTTGTTCGGGCTTGACGGGATTTTGTGCCGTCAAATTTGTGCTCAAACCCATTATCAATATGATAATTACAATACTAATTCCACGAAATGCCGTAAACTTGTGCATAAATTGCTAAATTTCGGTAAAAATATATCATTTATACAGTTCGGAAAAATAAAATTATTTAGAAGCCGTCTTTTTGATGTGATTTGAACTATCGGACAACTTCGTGTTGGACAAATTTCGGCGAGAATGTTTTCTGCGCGACATGAAAAATGTAAGCCAAGCGATGGTTAAAATGAAACCTATTGCAAAAATTATGGCGTTATTCTGTTTTCGATGCGGATTTTCCGGTTCTGTTTGTTCGGTTGTCAAATCTTGAGTCAGGCTGTCGGCTGCGGCGTGCATGGCGGTTGAATCCTCTGAAACAGAAACGTTTGCACCTTTCTTGTTTTGCTTGCGCATATATGCCAACGCATTTTGGCTGTTGTCAGTTTCTGTTGTTTCGTCGGCATGTTCGTCCGGCGAACCACTCCCGTCATGTTCATCGGTAACGGTTGTATATTTTGATTCGTTGCGTGATGTAGTTCTGCCGTCGGCATCCTGAAATTTATTGTAATACACAAGCGATTGCGCATTGTCGCCTTTTAATTTGTAAAGTTCGGCAAGCAGAGCGTAACACTCTTTGGTGCTTTCCGAATCGTTGAGTTTTTCCGAAAGTTTTAGTGCCAAAAGTACTGATTGTATGCCGTTTGTGTAATTTTTTTGATTTTTATGCACTACAGCTTGGTCTTTGTAAATATCAGACAAGAAACCGTCAAAGCCTAATTTTTTGTAAATCGTTTCGGCTTTCGATAAATATTCAAGGGCTTCGGGATAATGTTTTGAATCCGCTTCAATTTGAGCTAAATTTGTGCAAACGGATGCGTAAGCCTTTTCTTTGCCGTCGGCTTTGTAAATGTCGCAGGCTTCGGTGTAATATTTTTTTGACTGAACTGTATTGTTGTTTTTCCAATACGTAAATGCTGCTTTTTCAAGATATTGCGCCGATTCGGATATATTTCCGTTTGCTTTAAAATGGTTGGCATACGAAAGTATTTTCTCAATAATCAGAGAATCGTTCCGGGGAAGTTTTTGTGCCGATGCGTGTTCCGGAAAGGCAATCAGTAAAACAACGAATGCAGAAAACAGAATTTTTTGTGGTGATACGGTCATAACCTATTACGCTTGGTGTGGTTTGCAACTTCAAAACGCTACAAAAATAATAAAAACTTATTCAAATAAATTAATGAGTTCAGTATAAAAAGTTATAAAGTTGAAAGCTTGTAAAGTTAAATTGCTGATAATAAGCAATTTACTTAAATTGTAAAATATTTTCAAAAACACTGATAATCAAGCATATAGTTTGTTTAGCTAAAATAAAACAGGCTTTTTAGACCGGACTCATTAATATTTTGGTTATGTCGTTGAATAGCTGACATAATTTTCCTAATTTCAAGATTTCAAACGTTTGTTAAAGTGCAAAATTTTTCCAACCTTGAGCTTGAAGTGCAATCGCTGTGCCGTCATCGGCAATAAGTTCAAACACACCGGCGTGCTCCGTAATGTGTCCGATAACCGAAATGTCCGGATTGTTTTTCAATTTCGGAAAATCGCTCTGTTTTATTGTGAACAACAATTCATAATCTTCGCCGCCGTTGAGTGCAAATGTGTTCGGGTCGAGTTGCAATTCTTTGGCAAACGCTTCGGTTTCATCGGCAATCGGGATTTTCGATTCATAAATTTTCGCGCCTTTACCGGATTTTGTGCCGATGTGCAAAATTTCCGACGACAATCCGTCCGAAATATCAATCATCGCCGTCGGCAAAATATCAAGTCCGGCAAGCATTTCAATGACATCTTTACGCGCTTCGGGTTTCAATTGGCGTTGCACAATGTATTCGTAACCCTTCAAAACAGGTGTCATACTTGGGTCAATATCGAACAGATGTTGTTCGCGTTCAAGCACTTGCAAGCCTGCATACGCGCCGCCCAAATCGCCCGAAACGCAAATCAAATCGCCGGCGTTTGCCGTATGTCTGTACACAATTTTATCTGCCGTAGCTTCACCTATTGCCGTGATACTCAGCATACTGCCCGACTTGGTTGTGCTCGTGTCGCCGCCCACCAAATCCACGCCGTATTGCACGCACGCCAGCCGAATGCCTTCGTAAATTTCCTCAATCGCTTCCAAGTAAAATTTATTTGAAATTCCGATAGACACCGTTATTTGCTTTGGCTTTGCATTCATTGCGCACACATCTGACAGATTGACAGTTACCGCCTTGTAGCCCAAATGTTTCAAAGGCACATAACGCAAATCGTAATGCACGCCTTCGATGAGCAAATCCGTCGTTACAACTAACGATGTATCACCGTAGCGCAACACAGCCGCATCGTCGCCGATACCTTTGACGGTGGACGTGTTCGTAATCTGAAATTTTTCCGCTATACGGTCTATTAAACCAAATTCGCCGAGTGTAGATAAACTTGTTCGTTGCATGACTGAAATTTGCCTCAAAAGTAATTTTTTTTTGAAAACTATACCAAATTCGTGAACAATTATCGGACATAAACGCTTATGGCAATACGAATACCATAAACACCGAAGCACCAATCGAAAGAAGTTCTCATTCGACCATAATTGAATACGAAGCAAAATGAACTATTTACACAATGCTTACCTGCAAGATAAAAGTGAACGATAATGAAAATTAGAATAAAGTTTGTATTTTTGTATTCAAAGAACATAACGAACGCAGAAATATGGCTAAAAAGAATCAGTCCGAAAGATTAACCAATCAACATAAAGATTCTAAGGGGGGGTGGTATATTTGGGGATAAAGCAAAAGCACACGACCTAACCGTTGGAGAAATTTCACATTATGTTATCGAACAACTTGAAAATGAGTTTCCTCAATTATCTTTTCAATACAGAACAAGCATAAAAAAAGAAGAAATAAACGAAGCATTAAAGAAAGTTGACCCGGAATTAGGTCAAAC
>DYSM01000053.1:0-4106 GCA_020718265.1 Draconibacterium orientale
CTTACACGAATTTAAGTCCGGGAATTTATCCGATAAAAGCAAAAACAGAAAACAATTGCGTTGCCGAAACTCAGGTTGAGATATTAAATCCGCCGCAAGCCTTTGCCGACGGCGGCGCAGACAAAGAGATTTGTAGTTTACCGCGTTATACCTTCACAGGCATACCAAGCCCTATCGGAACAGGAACTTGGACAGCATCAGCAACGCAAGTTACCTTTGCAAATGCGCATAATGTGAACACACAAGCGAACAACATACCCTATGGCACAACTACTTTTACGTGGACGGTCAATAACGGCGTTTGCGGAATACACACAGATGTAGTATTAATTACACGATACAACAGCTTTACTTATGCCGGCGATGACGACGGAACATGCGAATTGACCGATTTTGAACTTCAGTCAAACAATCCTTTTCCCGGCACAGGCACTTGGACAACAACTTCAACAGATATTATCTTTGAAGATGCCACAAACAATAACACGTTCATACACAATATTACGCCCGGCACACATACGCTCACGTGGACAACCGATAACGGTCCGTGCGGAATTTTGAGCGATAATGTTGTTATCTCAAATTTCGCTTTACCCTCACAAGCTGAAATAATTACAAATGATTTAACATTTTGTGAATCAACAACGCAACTTGAAGCTATTCAGCCGCTTATCGGCACAGGATTATGGACAACTACGAACGGCGGAACCTTTTCTCCTGTAAGTTCAACATTATCTCATGTCAATAATTTAGCTTTTGGTGAAAACAAAATTGTGTGGAACGTTTCAAACGGAACGTGCGAACCAACGTCGGACACCCTGACAATTTTCAGAGAAACACCTCCGACAACAGCAACGCTGCCGGCAGACGCAGGAACATGTACGACAAATTATTATATGACCGCAAATACGCCTACTGTCGGACAAGGGCTTTGGACAACCGAAAACGCCGCACTTATCGGCGACCCGACAAGTGTTTCTACTGCTGTGAACGGTTTAGATGTCGGTGCTAATACATTTACTTGGACTATTTCCAACGGAACTTGTGCGCCGTCTTCCGACCAAATCATCGTAACGCGTTACGAAGAACCATCGCAGGCTGAAATTTTTAATACTGAAATTGATATTTGTTCTGATACACTTGTTCTAATCGGAAACCTCCCGGAAACCGGCACCGGACAATGGATTGCACTAAACTCCGGACTTTTTGACAGCGCAAATTCTCCGGTTACGACAGTCCGCAACATTCCCGGCGGATACAGACGCTTTGTTTGGCAAATTTCAAACGGTGCTTGCGATGCGACTTCCGACACATTAAAAATTCGTCGATTCATGTATCCGTCTGCCGCAAATGCCGGTGCAGACCAAATTTGGTGTGCGGACAGCGCACTCGTAAGCGGGAATTTCCCGAGCGTAGGGCAAGGTTCATGGGTGAGCGAAAATCTTGTAATTTTTGACAGTTCGACAGAATTGACAACGCATGTCAGAGATTTAGATTACGGCGAAAATAAAATTGTTTGGCAAATTTCAAACGGAACATGTCCGCCCGAAACCGACACAATTTACATTTATCGAGACAAAGAACCCACTGTTGCAGATGTAAAATATCAAATTTACACGTGTTCGGACACGATAAAAATTGAAGCAAACACACCGACAATCGGCACAGGAACTTGGATTAGCGTAGGAATAGCAACAATTGATAATTCGACTCAAACGACGACAATAGCTCGAAACTTAGATTTCGGAACACAAAAAATTGTCTGGTCAATTTCCAACGGCGTGTGCCAAGCCTCAACGGACACCCTGCGCGTGCGCCGAAATCACGAACCTTCGCAAGCCATTGTAGGTCAAGATACTACAATCTGTGATTCTGTTACAATAATTAAGTCTGTTCCCCCCGAATTCGGCAACGGAAGTTGGACAAGTTTATCTGCCGCAGAAGTCTTGAACAGATATGAAAACGAATCCGAAGTTCGATTTTTGATTGCCGGAGCTAATAAATTTGTAAGAGAAATTGAAAACACAGGTTGCGCCTCAACTTTCGACACCTTGATTGTGTTTCGATATCTGAATCCAAGTACACCGAATGCCGGACAAGACGAACAAATCTGTTCAAACGTTTCGGTTCTTACGACAACAGCTCCGACAATCGGCACGTTGAAATGGCTAAGTTTAGGCGGCGGATTAATTGCACAACCAAACGAACTCACAACAACTGTCAGCAATTTAGATACCTTGCAAAACCAATTTGTGCTCGAAATTTCAAACGGCGTGTGTTTGCCCAAAACAGATACTGTCGTCGTAACTTATTCAGACACAATGCTTCCGCTTCCGGAACTTTACGTTTTGCCTGAAATTACTGCGCAATGCGAAACCACAGCCGCAGCTCCGTTTGCAAATGACAACTGCGCCGGACGTATTGAAGCTCGAACAGGAAATGCTGTAACTTACACAGAACAAGGCGTTTACACAATTTCATGGAACTTTACCGACAATGCCGGAAATACAAGCATTCAAACACAATCTGTTTATATTGATGATACAGAACTTCCTGAAATTCAATGTCTTAATTCAATTTCTGTTTTTACGGATTCTGTTTCAAATTATCAAACATATACAGTAAAAGAAACAGAATTTGACCCGATTTCGATGTCGGATAATTGTGAAGTTCAATCACTTACAAATAATTTCAACCTAAATGAAAGCCTAAAAAGCGCGGAATTTGAAGTCGGAATTACCGAAGTTGAATGGACTGTGTCCGACAAAAACGGAAATTTGCAAACCTGTCTCTGCGAAATA
This sequence comes from Draconibacterium orientale, assembly GCA_020718265.1. Taxonomy (GTDB): domain Bacteria; phylum Bacteroidota; class Bacteroidia; order Bacteroidales; family JAADGE01; genus DYOJ01. The sequence continues at coordinate 2,802 of DYSM01000053.1, forward strand.
AACGTAATCTATCCGGAACTCTCAGTAATTGTGCACCAAGCCCTCTCACCCAACGGCAACGGAAAGAACGATTTGCTCATAGTTTCGGGCTTAGATGTGTATCCGAACAATACACTCACAATTTTTAATCGTTGGGGAAATAAAGTTTTTGAAGCATCGCCGTATCAAAACAATTGGGACGGAACGGTAAGCGTGGGCGCGGCAGAAAAACTACTTCCGGACGGCACATATTACTACGTTTTGGACATCGGAACAGAAAAACCGCTCAAAGGATTTATTTATTTGAAAAAATAAGTTGTTATTTTGCAAAACTTAACACAAACACAATTTAATACAGTAAAACTCAAAAAGATGAATAAAGTATTGATTTTAAGCATATTAATTCTAATTTCACTCCAAAGTATTGCGCAACAGGATGCCATGTACACGCATTACATGTACAACACCTTGAGCGTGAACCCGGCGTACGCAGGAACGCGCAACCGCGTGAGTGTCTCGGCTTTGCATCGGTCTCAGTGGGTCGGTTTCGACGGTGCACCACGCACGCAAACATTCGGGATTCACGGTCCGATAATACAGGAAAATATCGGACTCGGTTTGTCGGTTGTGAACGATGTTATCGGTCCGGTGCAACAAAGTTCTGTGAATGCCGATTTTTCATATAAATTAAATTTGGGCAAATCAGCCAAACTCTCTTTTGGATTAAAAGGCGGACTTAAAATGCTGAATGCCAACCTGAAAGACCTCGAAACTTACGACTTGAACGACGAGGTTTTTGCCGAAAATATTCGTCAGGAATTGATGCCCAACGTGGGTTTCGGACTCTATTTTTATACCGAGAAATTTTATACCGGAATTTCAGCACCTAAACTTATCGAACATAAATTCGGAATTTCCGGTGCCGATGAAGCTCTGCTTGCGGGCGATTTGCGCCACTATTTTGCAATTATCGGCGGCGTGATTACGCTGAATGACAAGTGGAAACTGCGCCCGACAGGATTTGTAAAGTTCACACCCGAAGCTCCCTTGGAGGGCGACATTACGACAACGTTTTTCTATCACGAAAAAATTTGGACAGGCTTGATGTTCCGAACGGGCGATGCAGTCGGTTTGTTATTCGGAACGTTTTTGTCGGACAAACTTGCCGTCGGTTACGCGTTCGATTGGTCGTATGCCAACAAAACCATGCGCTACAATTACGGCAGTCACGAAATTATGTTGCAATACGATTTCAATTTACGCGAACACAAAGCCGTCTTATCGCCGCGCTATTTCTAAGTTCGTAAAGTGTATCTAGTATATAGT
>DYSM01000053.1:4206-9622 GCA_020718265.1 Draconibacterium orientale
TTTGATAAGAAAACGTAGAGACGCAAGGTTTGCGTCTTCAGAGTAAAGGACTTTTGTAAAGTTTATCTTTTGATAAGAAAACGTAGAGACGCAAGGTTTGCGTCTTCAGAGTAAAGGACTTTTATTAAGTTTGTAATAATTGCACAGAAGTTAAATTTGTACTGAAAAAACAAAATAGAAATATATCACAAAATTAGTATATGTTAAAGAAAGAATTAGTTTTAAGTTTGATATTTAGTATCTTAATTTTCAACAGCTTAGCTCAATCGTGGAATTTACAAACCGGAAATTTACTTTACGAAGGTTACTCGTATCCCGATGCGATAAAACGGTTGGAATACATCAAAGACAAAGATTTAGACACGAAACGAAAACTTGCGCAAGCCTATTATTACACAGGCAATTATGAAAAAGCCGAGTCTTATTATGCAAAAGTCGCATCGGACAAACAACATACTGCCGAAGATATATTTAACTATGCCTCGGTGCTTGCCGTAAACAAAAAATACGAACAAGCGCAAATTCAAAACGAGCGATTAGCCGCAGAATTTCCTTCGGACTCAAGGGCAACAAAGCGCATGAGCAACAGAAATTTCTACCAAAATTTGCTTTCCGAAGAAAAAAATATCTTGGTAAAAAATTTGAATATCAACACAAAACACGCTGATTTCGGAGCATGGTTTTTGGGCGAAAAAATCATGTTTACATCCTCCAATACCTCAAATTTTGCCAAAGAATGGGCGTTGAACGAACTTCCGTATTTAGAAATTTTAATTGCAAATACGGATTCTGTTCGAGAGCTAAAAAATCCCGAACGCTTATTCAAAGATGTTGAAAAACAATACAATCGCGGTCCGGCAACTGCAGATTCATCAGGCAAATATGTTATTTATACCGAAAACATTCCGAACACAAAAGAAGCAGAAATTCTGCGTTTGAAACTCATGGAAACGCACAAAACAGGCAAAGTTTGGTCGAAACCGACAGAATTTGCATACAACAACAAAGAATATTCAACCGGACATGCTGCCGTCAGCCCCGAAGGTTCGATGCTGTTTTTTGTGTCGGACAAACCCGGAGGAATCGGCAAAACAGATATTTACGTGTGCCACAGACAAGATTCCGCATGGAGCGAACCCATAAACTTGGGCAACAAAGTGAACACGGAAGGCAAAGAAATGTTTCCGTTTTATCATCCGTCGGGTTATTTATTTTTTGCCTCGGACGGACAACCGGGTTTGGGCGGTTTGGATATTTTTATGATAAAAATGCAAGGCTCACAATTTGCCGGAAATGCCGTAAACATGGGCAAACCCGTGAACACCAACTTGGACGATTTTTCATTTGTGCTGAATGCCGAAGAAACTGCGGGCTATTTTGCATCCAACCGCGAAGGCGGAAAAGGCAACGACGATATTTATGCGTTTGAAATTCCGATTCCGGAAAAGCCAAAATTCGTTGTCGGAACGGTTACAGACAAAGAAGGCACGGAATTGCCCGGCACAGATTTGTATCTTTCGGAAAAAAATAGTGCCGGCGCAGACACCTCCGTAAGCGAATGCGGCGGCTATTATCAGTATGAAATTAAAGCAGAAAAAGAGTACACCCTACTCGCCCGAACACCGTTTTATTACGATTCGGAAGTGAAATTCTCTCTCGAAAAAAATCAAGATACCGTGATTCAGAATATTGTGTTGAGAAAAATTCCAAACCCGTCATTCCGGCTCACAGTTGTTGAAAAAAGTAATCAAATTCCAATGAAAGATGTGAGAATTTCGATAGAAGACCTGACTACGGGCGAACGCCGAACTGCTTTAAGTTCAGCCGACGGAACGTTGAATATTGAACTTACAAAAACGATAAAAGATACGATTCGGTATAAAATTTTACTTGAATATCCCGATTTTCTTGCAAGAGAACTTGTGTACGAGCAAGAAATTAAAGATTTTGTGCGTTATGATTTTAGTGCCGAACTCTACCCGGTTGAAGTCGGCACAGATGTTGCAGTTATGGAAGATGTTACAATTTATTTTGACTACAAAAAATGGAATATTCGCTCGGATGCGGAACCGCAATTAGAAAAAATTGTAAGTTTGATGAACGCAAACCCAAGTATCGAATTGGAACTGTCGTCGCACACGGACTGCCGCGGCTCCAATGATGCAAACATGAAACTTTCCGACAACAGAGCAAAAGCATCGGCAGACTATATTCGCAAAAAAATATCAAATCCGGACAGAATTACAGGCAAAGGTTACGGCGAAACCAAACCGGTAAATGACTGTGATTGTGCCGAACATGCTTGCACGGAAGAAGAATATCAGGCAAATCGCCGAACAGAAATCAGAATTGTAAAAAAATAATACAACATAAAATCTAAAACTTACAACCATTTTTTCAACATAACACAAATAGCGTTTATGCAAAAGAATAATACCAAAATCATTTCGCTGCTTATTTTTGCGTTTTTAATATTGACTTCCGCAACGCAACTTCATGCCCAAGTACCGACAGTTCAGGATTGTTTGGGTGCAATTCCCGTGTGCGGTTCCATCTATCACGAAGAAAACGCGTATCAACAAACGGGAAATTATCCGAACGAAATCAACAGCGGTTCGTCTTGTTTGAAATCGGGCGAAAAAAATTGTGTTTGGTACATTTTTACCGTACAACAAACCGGCACGTTAGATTTCTCAATCATGCCGAACGATATGGACGATGACTACGATTGGGCAGTCTATAATTTAACAAACCACACGTGCGAAGATATTTACAACACGCCGTCCATTGAAATGTCGTGCAACTATGCGCCCGACCCCGGTGTTACAGGCGCAAACGGCATGACGGGCGCACAAAACGAACCGACCTTCCAAGTGGTTGCAGGTCAAACGTATGTAATGAATGTAAGCCAATTTACAAACAGTTCGCAAGCAGGCTATACTTTGGATTTAGGTGCATCGACAGCTGTTTTCTTTGACGATGTAAAGCCGACGATTCGAGATGTCGGACAAATTGAGTATTGCGATTCTACAAAACTGACTTGCAATTTTTCAGAACCCATTGTTTGCCCAACTGTTTCTAATATTGATTTTGAAATTACCGGTCCGGGCGAACCGTTCACAGTTACGGGTGTAACATCGGAAAATTGCGGCGTCGGCGCATCGTATGACAGCAAATATGTGCTCACTATAAACCCGCCCTTACAAACCGGAACTTATACACTTACCGTAACACCTCATGTAAATGGCTCTGTAACTGACAATTGCGGAAACACAGCCGAAATAAGTTCAGTTACGTTTAACACAACAAACGGTTACACACTCAACACATCAACAGTAAAACCGACCTGCCACGATTACACCGACGGTATCATCGACGCATCGTTGCCCGGCGCACCCGGAACGGTAAGATACAGCCTCGACGGCACAAACTTTTTTGCAAACGACGGACTTTTTACAAATCTTCCGGCAGGAACATACACGATTTATGCGCAAACCGAAAATCTTTGTTCGGCTTTCAAATCGGTAACAATCGCAAACCCCAACGAAGGTTTCTCAAATGCCGGAACAGACAAAACACTTTGCACGAGTGCAGGTTTTCCACAACTGCAAGGCAGTAATCCGGGAACAGGAATTGGATTATGGACAACAAATTCCACAACAACCATCATGTTTCCGAATTTTTACCAAACTCCGTTGCAAAATGTTCCTGTAGGAATTTCGACCTTTACTTGGACTGTGAATCACGGAGTTTGCGGTGTTTTTACCGATGAAGTTATCATTACAAAATACAATACAACCACAACTGCCGGACCCGACGATGCTGTTTGCGGAAATTCATACACGCTGACAGCAAACGACCCTTTTCCCGGAACCGGACTTTGGACAACAACAACTGCCGGTGTAACGTTTGATACACCAACCGATTTCAATGTCGATTTAACAAATCTTCCGCCCGGAAACATAACATTCACTTGGACAGCACAATACGGAACTTGCGGAACATTTTCGGACAATGTAATTATTGCAGCAAGCGCAAATCCGCTGACCGCAAACGCTGCCGACGACGACAGAATTTGTAATATAAACACTTACGATATAATGGCGGATGTTCCTGCTCAAGGCACGGGAATCTGGACAAGTTCACAACCCGCTGTAACTTTTGCGAATGCAAATTCGACACAAACATTGGCTTCAAATATTCCGGAAGGCGAAACTATTTTTTACTGGACAGTTTCGGAAGGTCTTTGTGTGGCGCAAGATTCAATAGCTTTAACAAACGGAACCGCAATTCTGGCAAATGCTTCCGAAGATACAGATATTTGTCAATCTGACACTTACACGCTTAACGGCAGCGAACCGGGTAACGAAATCGGACTTTGGACGACACCAACAGCCGGAATTACGTTTTCCGACCAAACGCTTTTCAATTCCGAAGCTCAAAATTTAGTTTTCGGACCAAATATTTTCACTTGGACACTTACCGAACTCGACTGCTCTTCCGACGATGAAGTTACAATCACGCGACACGAAGCCGTTACAGCAAACGCAAACGGCGACTATTTTACATGCTCCGACTCCGTTTTACTTCAGGCTGATGCGCCCACAAAAGGCTCGGGTTATTGGGAATGCGACCAAAGTTTTGTCACCATTAAAGATCCAAGTTCCGCACAAACATGGGTGAAAAACTTACAACACGGTGCAAACACATTACGTTGGACAGTTTTGAACGGCGCATGTTCCGATACCGACGAAATTACAGTAACGCGCGAATTGCCTGTGCAGGCAACAGTGAGCGACGATATTTCGGTTTGCAACACATCATCGTTCATGCTCACAGGAAATTTAGCTTCACCCGGAACAGGCGTTTGGACAAGTTCGGATGCTTATGTAATATTCAGTCAAACAACAGCTTATGATGCGATTGTGTCAAATATTCCGTTCGGCGAAACAACCTTCACATGGTCAATTACAAACGGACACTGCACAACCGACAGCGCATTCACATTCACGCGCTACGAACGCATAAACGCCGTAACCGTTGCCGATGAACACACATGCGACTCTATTTTTACGATTGAAGCAATCCAACCCGCAGCCGGCACGGGAATTTGGACTTGCGTCGATACAGACATTAACATTGCGCAACCGTCGGCATTTTCGACATCGGCGCATTATTTGAAAGATGCACAGAATGTTTTCACGTGGACTGTTACAAACGGAACTTGCTCGCACAGCGACAATTTGTATATTTACAGAGATTATTTGGTAGAATCTCGTGCCGGAGAAAATTCAAATATCTGCGATGAAAATTTTAATTTAACGGCAAACGAACCTTATCCGGGAATCGGAACTTGGACAATCGTAAACGGCGGAACACTCAACGATGTAACCTTAAATTCAGCCGAAATTTCCGC